>NZ_JBVVPQ010000075.1:0-31507 GCF_055811695.1 Bradyrhizobium sp. MI1.3
GGGTTCCTGGCAGCAGGGGGCCGATGTGTTGCGCACCCAGCTTCCTCAACGTCGTCCTGGCGAAAGCCAGGACCCATACCGCGGAATCCATCGATTGCGTGCGACCTCAGTTCCGGGCAATCCTCGCCAAACCGCTCCCTGGGGTAATGGGTCCTGGCTTTCGCCAGGACGACGTTGAGGAAGCTGGGTGCGCAACACATCGGCCCCCTGCTGCCAGGAACCCCTGCTGCCTGCGCCCGTTAGCCCCTCGATACCTGCCACCACTCGCAGAGCATCGAGCCATGTCCGACGCCTACGATTATTTTCGCGAGCACGCGATCGCCGCCGTCCGCAAGGCGCGGGCGCTGCCGCCCGGGCGGCCGAAGCAGAAGCAGCGCACGGTGGCGCGCGTCTATCATCTCCTGTCCAGGGAGGCCGCGCTGGCGCCGAACGTTCATCATCTGGATGATTTCCGCACGGCGCGACGGCTAGAGCAACAGATCGGCCGCTGATCTCCGGGCAGCCTGCCGGGATTCGTCCCATGCAAATTCGAACGGCTGCCATTCCACGGGAATAGAGTCCCGCGGCGCTCCACACAGGTTGACGTCTGGCCCGTCAGCCCGTTGGATGCGCGCGCAAACAGGGGCCTCTCATGACGTTTTCCAGCATCTTTGCGCAGTTCGTTGCGCTTCTCGGCGGCATCGCGCTGCAATGGCGGAAGCTGTCGGGCACCGTGCCTGCGCCGGCCTGGGGCCAGTCGCCCGCTATTCCCGAAGCCAAGCCGCAGGGCGCCATCCCGACACTGAAGATGCCGACGGCGCGGGGCTGGAGCGAAGGACAGAAGCCGACGGTCGCACCCGGGCTCAAGGTCAATGCGTTCGCGACCGGCCTCGACCATCCGCGCTGGATCGAGGTGCTACCCAATGGCGATGTGCTGATCGCGGAGGCGACGCAGATCGCGGGGGCGCCGCGGTCCGTGTTTCATTACGCGATGCAGGCAACGATGCGGCGCGCCGCCGCGCTCGGCGTCAGTGCCAACCGCATCACGCTGCTGCGCGACAAGGATGGCGACGGCGTCGCGGAGTATCGCGGCGCGTTCATGGAAAATCTCAGCCAGCCGTTCGGCATGGCACTGGTCGGCGACACCTTCTATGTCGGCAACACCGACGGCGTGATGGCCTTCCCGTACGTGGCGAACGCCGATCGCATTACCGCGCCGGGCAAGCGCCTCACCAATTTCAAGCCAAGCGGCCACTGGACCCGCAGCCTGCTCGCAAGCCCCGACGGCAAAAAACTCTATGCCGGCGTCGGCTCGCTCAGCAACATCGCCGAGATGGGCATGGAGGTCGAGGAAGGCCGCGCCGCGGTCTACGAACTCGACCTCGTCGCCGGCACGCACCGCATCTTCGGCGCCGGCCTGCGCAATCCCGTTGGTCTTGCCTGGGAGCCGACGACCGGTGTGCTTTGGACCGTCGTCAACGAGCGCGACGGCCTCGGCGACGAAACGCCGCCGGACTATCTGACCTCGGTGCGCGACGGCGGCTTCTACGGCTGGCCCTATTGCTACTGGGGCAAGACGGTTGACGAGCGCGTGCCGCAGGATCCGGCGATGGTCGCCAAGGCGCTCACGCCGGACTACGCGCTCGGCGGCCACACCGCTTCGCTCGGCCTGTGCTGGATGCCGGCGGGCACGCTGCCTGGCTTCCCCGACGGCATGGCGATCGGCCAGCACGGCTCGTGGAATCGCAGCACGCTGTCCGGCTACAAACTGGTGTTCATCCCGTTCGAGAACGGAAAGCCTTCGGGTCCCGCACGCGACATCCTGTCCGGCTTCCTGGCACCCGACGAAAAGGAATCCTACGGCCGCCCGGTCGGCGTCGTGATCGGTCCTGACAAGAAGTCGCTGCTGATGGCCGACGACGTCGGCAACGTGATCTGGCGCGTGACGGGCGCGTAGGCGGAAGTTATGTCGAGATACGCGCTGCGGGCTCCCTACACCTCTCGCGCTTGCGGGAGAGGTCGGCGCAGAGCGCCGGGTGAGGGCTCCCGCCTCTGGGGGATTGTCCCATTGCGGAGACACCCTCTCCCCAACCCTCCCCCGCAAGCGGGGGAGGGAGTGCACCGCCGTCTGGGCTAACCAAATCCCACCTCACTATGTCCCTACACACAACGTGGCGCGCTGCTTGCGGAGCAGGGCGATCACGGACAGCGCCGTAATCAACCCGGTCTTGGGATTCTCGGACGGGATATTCTCGATTGACATCGAGAAGCGCGCCGAATCCGCCTCGACCTCGATGCGGTGAACATTGCGCGTCACGGTCGGGTCGGCCCAGATTTGCACCTGGGTGCGATCCGGCCCGACGCCCGCGAGCGACAGCGCGACCGCGACGTTGAGATTGGCCGGAAAGCCTTTTGCGGCCTCGCGCGCCGTGCCTTCGAACAGCTTCAGCGGCTCGCGCAGATTGTCGATATCGATGTTGTTCTGGACGATGAACGGCGCGCCCTTCAAGCCGTCGATCGGCTTGCGCGTCACCATCCTCACCGAATGAATGGTGCCGATCGCAGCCGCGTTGACGGCGTCGAGTCCGATCAGCGCGCCGGTCGGCACGAGGATGCGGCCGCCATTGGCGCGGGCGAGATCGACAAGATCGAAATTGTCGAGCAGCCCGCCGACACTGACGACGACCGCGGCCCTGCCGCGTTTCACCGCGGGCTCGACGATCGCACGCAGTTGGCTGCTCGGCGCGCATTCGACCACGATGTCGGCGGCGTCGCCGAGTTGGTCGAGCGGCAGGACGGATGGCGGACGACGCAGGCTGGCGAGGAACGTCTGATGCTTTGCGGGATCGCGCACCGCCACGGCAGAGAGCGTCAATCCTTCGATGCCCTGATCGAGCGCGGTCGCGATCTTGGTGCCGATCGAGCCGAGCCCCGCGATGGCAACCCGCAATTCGTTCGAAGCTCTCCGTTCCGTCATCGCATCACCCTTCTCGCCCAGCCGATGTCATAGCGCCTCAGGCGTCCCGCGCATAGCTGCGCAGGCGCGCCTCGAGCACGGACAGCATCGCGTCGCGGGCCGGGTCACGCGAGCCGCGCAGCCATGCGGCAGCGAGCGGCAGCCGGCCGACGGGTCCGATCTGCTTTGGCCGCAGCGGCACGAAGCGCACGCCGGATACCGCCATCCGGGTGGACCAACGCGGCACGATTGCGACACCGAGCCGGGTTGCGACGAGATTGATGATGGTCTGCTTCTCGTCGGCGACCTGCACGATGCGCGGCGTGAGGCCAGCCTGCTCGAACAGTTTCATGGTGAGGTCGTGGCTGTGCGGCCGCGAGCGGCGATCAGGCACCAGCATCGCCTCCTCGGCGATCTCCGCCAGCGTGATCGACTTGCGTTTGGCCAGCGCGTGGCGCTGCGGGAAGGCCACGATGGCTGTCTCCTGCAGCAGATCGCGGAATTCAAGCCGCTTGTCCCGCTGAGCCGGTGGACGCACGAAGGCAAGATCGAGCGCGCCGGTCAGGATCTTTGGCAGCAGCCGGACGGTCTTCTCCTCCAGAAGCTGCACCGCGATATCAGGACGCTTTGCGCGGAAGTCGCGGAGCAATGCCGGTAACAGCCCCGCCGCAGCACTGTCGATGGCGCCGACCCGGAGTTTTCGAGCAGCCCCTGCGCGCGAGCGATTGCGCAGATTGCTCTCGACCGCCTCCACGCGGGCGAGGATGGCACGGGCATCGCGCAGCAGCATTGCGCCATCTTCCGTCAGCGACACCGCCCGCGTCGTCCGCGCGAACAGCCGCGTATCCAGATCCTGCTCCAGCAGCTTGATCTGGCGGCCGAGTGCGGAGGGCAACATCTGGAGATGCTGCGCCGCGCGGCCGAAATGCAACTGCTCGGCCGCCGCCACGAAGCATCGCAACTGATGCAATTCCATTCACCGGTCCTCTGATCCTGTGACGGAATTATATCATTTTTTTGTATAAACCAGTGTCGATTGAGTCCCTGCCCCTCCCCGCCTAGGTTCCCTAGCGTCACGCAATCCCACCGACATCTGGACGGAGCACTTCATGCGCACCCATTCGATTGCAGCGATCCCCGCCGACGGCATCGGCCCCGAGGTCATCTCCGCCGGCGTTCGCGTGCTGGAGGCGCTGGCCAAACGTAGCGGCGATCTCGCCTTCAACATCAAGACGTTCGACTGGGGTTCGGACTATTACAAGAAGCACGGCGTCATGATGCCGGCCGACGGCCTCGCGGAGCTCAAGAAATTCGACGCGATCTATTTCGGCGCGGTCGGTGCGCCCGACGTGCCCGACCACATCACGCTGTGGGGCCTGCGGCTGCCGATCTGCCAGGGCTTTGACCAATACGCCAATGTGCGGCCGACCAAGATTCTGCCGGGCGTCGCCTCGCCGCTGCGCAATGTCGGCGTCGGCGACCTCGACTGGGTGATCGTGCGCGAGAATTCCGAGGGCGAGTATGCCGGCATGGGCGGCCGCGCCCACAGGGGTCTCCCCGAAGAGGTCGGCACCGAGGTCGCGGTGTTCACCCGCGTCGGCGTGACGCGCATCATGCGCTATGCGTTCGAGCTCGCCCGGTCGCGTCCGCGCAAGTTCCTGACCGTGGTGACCAAGTCGAACGCGCAGCGCCATGGCATGGTGATGTGGGACGAGATCGCCGCCGAGGTCGCGGCCGAATTCCCCGATGTGACCTGGGACAAGATGCTGGTTGACGCCATGACGGTGCGCATGACGCTGCATCCGAAGAGCCTCGACACCATTGTCGCGACCAATTTGCACGCCGACATCCTCTCCGACCTCGCCGGCGCGCTGGCGGGAAGCCTCGGCGTCGCGCCAACCGGCAATATCGACCCGCAGCGCCGCTTCCCCTCGATGTTCGAGCCGATCCACGGCTCGGCGTTCGATATCACCGGCAAGGGCATCGCCAATCCGGTCGCGACGTTCTGGACCGGCGCGCAGATGCTGGAGCATCTCGGCGAGAAGGACGCGGCGGTGCGGTTGATGGCGGCGGTGGAGAAAGTATGTGCAGCCGGCGTGCTGACGCCCGATGTCGGTGGCACGGCGACGACGAAGGACGTGACGGACGCCGTGATCGAGGCGATCCACGGATCGAACGCGTTGTCCGAGGTGCGTCTCCCTCCCCGCCCGTTCTTGCGGCGAGAGGGTTAGGGAGGCGCGGGGGATTCCAAAAAATTTTGGATCCCCTCTTGAAACCAAAACAGGCTTTTTTTATTTTTCCGCTGCCGCCGAGAGGTGGCGTTCCCGACGCCTGGTGGGTCGGGAAGCTGAGACGGGCACCGGTCGTGTCCGGTGTCGTTCGTATCCATTTTGCTCCTTGGAGGATCTGGCTATGCGCACTTACGACTTCTCTCCCTTGTGGCGTTCGACCGTTGGTTTCGACCGCCTTTTCGACCTCGTTGAAACGGCACAGCGTGCCGGCGAGGACAACTATCCCCCCTACAACATCGAACGCATCGGCGAGGATCGCTACCAGATTTCGCTTGCGATTGCGGGCTTTGCACCCAACGAGGTCGCGGTGACGGCCGAGCAGAACGCGGTGACCGTCGAGGGAAACAAGCCGGACAGGACCGAACGCGAATATCTCTACCGGGGCATTTCCGCGCGGCCGTTCAAGCGGCAGTTTAACCTGGCCGATTATGTTCAGGTGCACAGCGCCTCGTTCGAGAACGGCCTGCTCAAGATCGAACTGGTCCGGGAAATCCCTGAAGCCATGAAGCCGCGGCGAATTGCCATCAATGCCGCGCCGTCCGGCAACGTGCATCAACTCGAGGGCAAAGCCGCCTGAATTTGGTCTGTCGGAGACCCGGTGATCCCGCCCGATCGTCGGGCGGGATCGACCATGGCCTTCGACCGCGCACCCGAATGCAAGTCAGAGGTTTAAAGAAAGGAGGAGGACCTCTCATGCTCGATCATGTCGACAACATCATCGATCTGAATGCGATATTGCACCCTGGCTCTGTCTATGATCATCCCCGCGACGTCCTAGCCGATCCAACTCTGTCGATCGGCGAGAAGCGTGCAATCCTCGCGTCCTGGGCTTCGGACGCAGCCAGTATCGCCTCGAGTCCGGCATTGCGCGAACTGCCCGGCTCGGGCAAAGCCGTCACCATCGACGAAATTCTGGAAGCGCTCGCGAGCCTCGACCACCATCCGAAAGGACCTCCGGGTGGCAAGCCGGTCCGCACGCGATCCGTCGAACGAACCGGCCTCGCAGCCTAGGCAACGACAGCTCAACGAGGATTGCGATGATGGTTGATGAAGAGCTGGCCTTGTTGCGCGGCCACCGCAGCAACATCAGCCGCTATCAGCGGTTGCTCAAGACCGAGCTGACCGAGTTCGAGCGGCGGTTCATCGAGAGACGTGTGTCCGAGGAGCGTTCGGCGATCGAGAAGCTCGCCCTCTCCGCCTTTCCGCTCACCTTTCAGGCCCCGAACGGCGCGATGGGGAACGCAATCACGCGCCGGGCGGCAAGCAGCCACGGCTAATTGACATGCCCGAACACCTCCCGACGTTCGAAGTGTTCCTGAAGAAATGCGGTCGAAGGACATGGCGATGGCATGTCTGTACGACGGAGGGACGCCTCGTCATGCACGGCTTCGAAAATGGCCGACCCGCCGCCAAATATGCGGCTGAAAGGGCATTGTTTCTGATGCTTCTCGCCGCGCCCTATCGCCCGGCGGGCCGGGCTTCCACCACGGCTCGCTCCTCCTTGGCGACATCCGCATCAAGATGGCTGCCGCGACACAAGATTCGTGAATGACAGGCGCCGCGAGGGATGGTGCCTGGCATCAGCCAAGCTCCATCCCGGCGATCTCCGTTGCTGACCGCTTACCGCCGTGCGGCCGGCGGGGTCGCCATGGCGGCTGTCGGCTCCGGCGGCGTCAGGTGGCGCGGGACGATGATGGACTGGCCGGGGGTGAGCGTGGCGTTCTCCGGCAGCGAATTGCTCTGCGCCAGCGACCACAGCGGCACGCGATTGGCCGCCGCGATGCTCTCCATGGTGTCGCCGCGGCGCACCGGTTGCCGCACGCCGCTGTCCCACAATTCGACCAGCGTATTCGCCGGCACGAGATAGCGCAGCGGCACGGCATCGACCTGCGTCTGGGGCGGAATGCGCGGCAACTGCGTGACCATGTCGACGATCTGACGGTGGATGTCGTCGGACTTCTCGATGTTGATGTGGCTGACCCGCGCGTTCTCCTTCAGGTCATAGCTCGCATAGTGACCGCGATAGCCCGGCACCGCGACCACGTTGCCGCCGCCAAGCACGCTGTCGGAGAGGTAGATGTTGATGAAGCGCTCGACATTGAGCGGCACGTCGCCGGTCGCATGCGCGGGATCGATGGTGATGACGAGGCTGATCGGGATGTTCTCCTTGGCCGCCATCTCCGAGATGACGATCGAGCAAAGCCCGCCCATCGAATGCCCGATCAGCACGATCGGCGCCGGCGTTTCCTTGTAGCTGGAGATGGCACGATCGCCGATCCATCGGCAGATGGTGAATTCATAGACGTTGGCGGAAAAGCCGGCCTGCGTCAGTTTCTCTTCGAGCCGGTCCATGCCGGTGGAGAAGAACGGCCCCATGGCGCCCCGAAACAGGTAGATTTTCGGCGGCGGCAATGGCTCAAACGGTACGGGCGGTGGTGCGGCGGGTGCGGCCGCGGCGGGCTTCGTCTTGGCAGGTGAGGCAACGGCCGTCCCGGTGCTTAAGGCGAGCAGCGCAACGGCTGCCAGCGCGAGAAGTCGCCTCAAATCGATCATCAGTCCAGCAGTCCCACTCCGGGAGGCTGCAGCCTCCCCCAAAGGCGCTTAGTGACGGCCGATTGGGTGGAATTTGGGGCACGGAACCGGGGCTCGATCCGCGCTCATTCCAGCATCTCGACACCCAATCACTGCACGCTCTTGAGCCTGCTGCGGTGGGCAGCCTGTTTCGCGCGGTTGCCGCAGACCGCCATGATGCACCATCGCCGCGCGCGCCTGCGCGTGTGGTCGGCGAACAGCATGGTGCAGTTGTGCCCCTCGCACGCCTTGACGTTGGAAAAGTCCTCGTCGCATACGAACTTCGCCATGGCTTCGCCAACCGGCAGCAATAGCGCTTCCGGCGAGCGCCAGCGCCGTTTCATTCGCAATGCGAGAGCGCCGCCATCGTGAGGCCCGGGCTCGATCCGGCTGAAGGCTTCGTCGCGCTCCAGCAGGCTGTTCAATGGACCGAGCTCGCGCAATGCATCCCTCGTGAGCGGCCGGCCCGCATGCTTGCGCACGAATCCCCTGAACCATTCGCGCAAGGCGCGCGCCTGATCCGCGACCTTGTGCAGTTCGTCCGGCGTGGCGCGGGCCGTCAGCGCGTGCAGATCATCCGGCGGCACCAGCTTTGCCTGCGCCAGCCAGTCGATCAGGCCATGACCACCGTCGATCCAGTCCACCGGCGTATCGACCGGTGTCGCCACCGAGTTGAGAAAGTCGAGGCCGAGCGAGTCGGCGATGAACATGGCGGGCGGGCGATCCATGAGCGGTCCTTGGCCGGTCGGGAGAACATGGACCTACATAACCGGTTAAGGCGCCATTGACAAGTTACGACGGTGGACGTAACCTGTTATCTAGCTTTAATAGGGTTACTACCAATGGAGAAGGTCATGTCAATCACGTACCGCAGCGCGGATGTCGACGGATTCAAGGTGGCCTATCGCGAGGCCGGCACTGTCGGAGCGCCAAAACTCCTGCTGCTTCACGGCTTCCCCAGCGCAGGCCACATGTTTCGCGACCTCATTCCGCTGCTTGCGGACAGGTTTCATATCGTGGCGCCCGACCTTCCCGGCTTCGGCCAATCCGGCATGCCTTCGCGCGAAAGCTTCCGTTACACGTTCGATAGCGTCGCACGCGTGATCGAACGCTTCACCGAGGTGATCGGCTTCGACCGGTTCGCGGTCTACGTCTTCGACTACGGCGCGCCGACTGGTTTCCGGCTTGCGCTCAGCCACCCCGAGCGGATCACGGCGATCATCTCGCAGAACGGCAATGCCTATGAGGATGGCCTTAGCGACAACTGGACTCCGCTCAAGGCCTATTGGCAGGATCCCTCGCCGGCCAATCGCGACGCGCTGCGCGCGCTCCTCACGCCGGAAGCCACGCGCTGGCAGTACACGCATGGTGTTTCCGATCCGATGACCGTGTCACCGGATGGCCAGAACCTCGACAATTTCTACCTTGCGCGCCCGGGCTCGGACGACGTGCAGCTCGACCTGTTCGGCGACTACAAGAGCAACGTCGCGCTCTACCCCGCCTTCCAGGACTATTTCCGCAAGCACAAGCCGCCGTTCCTGGCGGTCTGGGGCAAGAACGATCCGTTCTTCATTCCGCCCGGCGCCGAAGCGTTCAAACGCGACAATCCGAATGCCGTGGTGCAGTTCTTTGACACCGGTCATTTCGCGCTGGAGACGCATGCGAAGGAGATCGCGGACAGCATTCGCGCGTTCCTGACGTAACGGGGGCCGTCCTGCGCGATGTTTACGCCGCCAAACTCTGCTGATCGCGGAATGCGCTGATCGCCATGTGGACGAGATGCAGCTTGCCCTTGACCGCCGGCGATATGTCGAAGGGATATGCGTCGCTCATCCCAAGCGAGCGGTTGAGTTCGTTGATGCTGCGGGCAAGCGGCATCCACAGGGCCAGGAGTGCCTCGAAGTCGCTCTCGAGATAGGGATCCGTCAGGGTCTGGCGGGCGCGCTCGTCCAGCGACAACGGCAAACCTGCCAGCGAGTCGAGCGTCGACACAATGTGCAGGAAATGCGCGAACGTTTCCGCCCAATCCTCCCAGGGGTGGGACGTGGCGTACTCGCTGATGAAGCCGCTCCGGTCGTATGAACGGTCGGCGCGGCTGTAATAGGAGTTGATTGCGGCCTGATAGTCCTGCGCCTGGTCACCGAAGATCAGCTTGAACGGGGCCTGGAATGTCGTGCCGTCAACGAGCAGGTCCCAATAGAAGTGACCGATCTCGTGCCGGAAATGTCCGAGCAGCGTGCGGTACGGCTCCCGGAATGCCACGCGGCGAGATTCTCGTTCGACATCGTCGGCCTCGGCAAGGTTGAGCGTGATCAGGCCCGAGAGATGCCCGGTCAGGATCGGACTGACCTCGTCCGAGAGAATGTCGAAAGCCAATGGTTCGCCGCTGCGCGATGCGAGCGGAAGCCTGAGGCGGCTGAGATCATAGAGAAGACGGCGCTTGGCTTCCTCCATGCGGCGCCAGAGCATGACGTTTCTGGTGCTGCCGAGGTTCGGAATCGTGCGCGTGACGCGACACGAGCCGCAATACCAGTTCGCGCCCTCGACACACCAGTTGCAGCCGATGATCTCGCGGTTACGGCAAGCTTGATGGGATGCAAGTTTCGTCATCTCGATGCGCGAGGAATCGAATGCCAGCTCGGTGCTGCAATTCGCGCACGCGACGTGCTCGAACGAGACAGGATGGCGGCATGACGGGCACTGAAAAAACTTCACGTGGACTGGCCCCAGACAGACGGCACACCGGAACACCGGCCTGTCAATTCGAGGAACTCTTATTTCTTGCGACCGTCGCTGTTGCCTGCGAGCAGCGCCCGCTGCGTTCGCAGCGCGTGCTGTCTCAACAGGCCAGCTCGCGTCGCGCTCAACTGGCTCGATTGAGGCTGCGGCTTTTTCTCAAGGACGTTTTCGGAAACAGGGCGACCGGCCCACGCCCGCTCGGGCTGAACCGCCATGGGGCCGACGTTTCGTTTCCTTGTCATAGTGTGACAACACCAGATCGGGTGCCGAGTTCCCTTCCTCCGACCGGCAGGTGATCGAGTTTGGCTCTGCAGATACGACAATGCCGCCGTCTGCATGACGGCGGCATTGTCAATTCAGCGGCTTGCGGCGAAGGCTTAGTTCCGGGGAGCCGTTGCCGCCGCCGACCGCGCCGGCCTGGGCGCGCCGGGTTCGGCAACCGGAGCCGGTGCGCGCGAGCGCATGATTGCGGCGTCGATCTCGGCGATCACGCGGCGCTGGATCGCTTCGTTCTTGTCGATCGAGATGTGGCCGACACCGGAGCCGCGGACGTCGACATTGTCGAGCTTGCCGCGAAAACCGTCCGCGCGCTTCACCGGCTCGCCGGGGCCGTCGCCGATATAGATGTTGATGTAGCGTTCGGCGCCGGTCGACAGTTTGGTCTTGAACACGGAGTCGAGCCCGATCGCGAGCTTCACGGGCACGCCAAGACGGTTGAGCTTGGCGATCATGTCCGGCAGCGCGGTTGCGCCGGAGGAGTGCCCGACCAGCACGATGGTCTTGAGCCGGCCGGCCTTGTAGGCGGTGGCGGCCTCATCCGCGAGCGAGGACCACGACACGAAATTCGCGACGGTCACCGGGATGCCCTGCGCCTGGAGCCGGGCGCCGATCGTGTCGAGCCCGAGCGAGAAGATGTTGAGCACGCCGCGGAGGAGGTAGACATGCGTGGTCGCGACCGCAGCCTGGCTCGGCGCCGCCTTGACGGTGGTCGGGCTGATGGCAACAGCTGACAGCAGAAGCAGGCCCATCGCCCATGCACGGAGGGCGGACAACTGGCTGGTGCCGGCGGTGTGACGGCCGTTCGGTCTCATCGATCTTTTCCTTGGGAATATGCTTCGGCCGGAATCGTAGCCATGGCCTGCTCGCAGACGCAACAAAGAGCCGCGTGAACGACGATCTTAGCAGCAAGCCGTGACCATCGCGCAACACTTGCTCGAAACCTGCCACGGAAGGGCCTGTTTTGAGGCCATTTTTCTCCGGCTAATTGCAGCCGGGCAAGGGCATTCCTATCTCAGGGCTCCGCTGACCGTCCTCCCGGCAGGTTCCAGCCTCCCCTCCCCAGCCTTCGCCCCCCTCAGACTTGCGGCCATCATGTCCTCCATCATTTCCGTCGCCAATTTGTCGAAGACCTATGGGTCCGGCTTCAAGGCGCTCAAGACCGTCAATCTCGACATCAAGCGCGGCGAAATCTTCGCGTTGCTCGGCCCCAACGGCGCCGGCAAGACCACGCTGATCTCGATCATCTGCGGCATCGCCAATCCGAGCGAAGGCAAGGTCCTGGTCGGCGGCGAGAACATCCAGACCTCCTATCGCAAGGCGCGCTCGCTGATCGGGCTGGTGCCGCAGGAATTGCACACCGATGCCTTCGAGAGCGTGTGGGCGACCGTGAGCTTCTCCCGCGGGCTGTTCGGCAAGCCGAAGAACCCCGATCATATCGAGAAGGTGCTGAAGGACCTCTCGCTGTGGGACAAGAAGGACAGCAAGATCATCACGCTCTCCGGCGGCATGAAGCGTCGCGTGATGATCGCCAAAGCGCTGTCGCACGAGCCGCAGATCCTGTTCCTGGACGAGCCCACCGCCGGCGTCGACGTCGAGCTGCGCAAGGGCATGTGGGAGGTGGTGCGCACGCTCCAGCAATCCGGCGTCACCATCATCCTGACCACGCATTACATCGAGGAAGCCGAGGAGATGGCCGACCGCATCGGCGTCATCAACAAGGGCGAGATCGTGCTGGTCGAGGACAAGGCCACCTTGATGCAGAAGCTCGGCAAGAAGCGGCTGACGCTGCATCTGCAAGGCAAGCTCGATGCGCTGCCGGAGAGCCTCGGGCATTACGAGCTCGACCTCTGCGACGGTGGCGCGACCCTGGTCTACGACTACGACACCAAGGGCGAGCGCACCGGCATCACCAGCCTGCTCGGCGACCTCCGCACCGCCGGCATCCGTTTCAACGATCTCGACACGACGCAATCGTCGCTCGAGGATATCTTCGTCGACCTCGTGAGGGCGTCATGAACTACCGGGCTGTCCGCGCCATCTATCTGTTCGAAATGGCGCGCACCTGGCGCACGCTGCTGCAAAGCATCGTCTCGCCGGTGGTCTCGACCTCGCTGTATTTCGTGGTGTTCGGCGCCGCGATCGGCTCGCGCATCAGCCAGGTCGAGGGCGTCAGCTACGGCACCTTCATCGTGCCGGGCCTGATCATGCTCTCGGTGCTGACGCAGAGCATCGCCAACGCCTCGTTCGGCATCTACTTCCCGAAATTCACCGGCACGATCTACGAGATCCTGTCGGCGCCGATCTCCTATTTCGAGATCGTGCTCGGCTATGTCGGCGCGGCCGCGACCAAATCGATCATCCTCGGCCTGATCATCCTCGCCACGGCCGGCCTGTTCGTGCCGCTGCACATCCATCATCCGGTCTGGATGCTGGCCTTCCTGGTGCTGACGGCGGTGACGTTCAGCCTGTTCGGCTTCATCATCGGCATCTGGGCCGACGGGTTCGAAAAGCTGCAGATGATCCCGATGCTGGTGGTGACGCCGCTGACCTTCCTCGGTGGCAGCTTCTATTCCATCGACATGCTGCCGCCCGCCTGGCGCACGGTGGCGCTGCTCAATCCGGTCGTCTATCTGATCTCCGGCTTCCGCTGGAGCTTCTACGAGATCGCGGACGTCAGCGTATCCGTGAGCATCGGCATGACGACGGCGTTCCTGGTGATCTGTCTGGTCGTGATCTGGTGGATTTTCCGCACGGGGTATCGGTTGAAGAACTGACCCCGGCCGTCATTCCGGGGGCACGCGCGCGCCCCGGAATCGCCAGGGGTTACCGATAGCAGTGGAAGCGGTTGTATCCGTCGTAATAGCCGCGGCAGCGGCGGTGGCCGCGATGGGGAATGCCGAACACACCCTCGACTGCTCCCACGGCCCCGCCAACGCCGGCGCCGACCGCGCCACCGACCACGCCGCCCACAGGACCGGCGATACGGTTGCCTTCATAAGAACCTTCCTGGGCGCCGCGCACGATGCCCTGCGCGTGCCCGGCATGTGGCAGCGACAACAGCGCCAGCGCCATGGCGGCGGCTGCAAACAGCAGGCGGACGGGCAAACCGGCCGGCAATGACGCGGCGGTGATACGGGCTTTGTTCATTTTCGGTCCCAGGGACGGTGTAAGGGGCAATTGGCGGCGAACGCCGCCTGTCGAGGCAGGCATCTTCAACGCCGGGCGCGGCCAAATGGTTGCGCCTTTGTGACGAATTGTCGGCGTTGTGAACGCGTGCCCGCTCGCGAAAATGTCAGCATCGCCACGGGCGGCGCGGCACAAAGCGGCCTTGCTAACGCCCGCCGTCACGTTAACGATGGCCGGGCAGGCCGCTGGAACGAAAGCCGGATTGCAGGCATATTGCACGCCGGGGGACGGAGAGCCGCGGCGCCTAGCGTGAACAGGCCGGAGGCCAGAACTCAGATGCGTTCGTTTTTTATTGCTTTCACCTCCCTGATGCTTTTGAGCGCGGGCGCCGCGCAGGCCAAGGTCGAGATCACCGTCGACAAGGACAATCAGCAGATGACCGTCGCCGTCGACGGCATCGCGCGCTATCACTGGCCGGTGTCGACAGGCATCCCCTCCCGCGAGACGCCGAACGGCGCGTTCCGTGCCTTCCGCATGGAAGAGGACCACTACTCCAAGGAATTCGACGACGCGCCGATGCCGCATTCGATCTTCTTCACCAAGATCGGGCACGCCATCCACGGCACAGACTCGGTCGGCCGGCTCGGCACACCGGCGTCTCATGGCTGCGTGCGGCTGTCGCGGCAGAACGCCTCGACGCTCTACGCGCTGGTGCAGCAGCAGGGCGTGCTCAACACCACGGTGACGCTGACCGGCTCGTCGCAGGTGGCGCTCGCCCGCAACCCGCGCGGCCGCAACCCCACGGCTGTCGCCCGCGCACCGCAGCCGACCGAGGAGCAGTACGCCACATCAGGCGACCCCGTGAATCTCGCACCGACGGCCCAGCCCGCCCGCCGCTACATGCCCCAGGACGACAATTACATCTATCCAGCCGATGGCAGCGACACCGGCACGCGCTACCCGGCACCGCGTGGCAGCCGCCCGCTCTATGACGCGCAGGTCTACCAGCAGCAGCCGCAGCAATATTACAATCAGGGCAACGGCACCTATTATCAGCCGCAGCCCCGGCAGGTTTACCAACCGCGTGGCTATTACTACCAGAACTGACGCTATCTGGACGCGGCGTTGCCGGGCAATCAAATCAGAAAGCCGCTGCCGCGACGGGCGCTTGCCGCAGTCGACCGCTGGAAATAGCGCCGGCCTGTGCACGGATTGGGCACCGGCCGACGCAAGGAAGCAACAGTCCACAACCTTCGACGCGGCGGCGTTCCGGCCAAATTGACAACCAGGGGGTCGCCCGTATTGTCGTTCCCATTGTTTCTGGGACATGACATGACACGCGAGCAGATTTCGGATTTCTGCGTTACCGCCCTGGCAAATATCCTGCGAATTTCGAGCGACCGCGTCGACATCGGCACGAAATTCAGCCGCCTCGGGCTCGATTCGGCGATGCTGGTCTACCTGATGATGGAACTCGAGGAGAAGCTCGACCTCGAACTATCGACGGACGACTTCTACGACCATCCGACCGTTGAGGCGCTGTCGCGATTTCTCGCCGACAAGCGCGCAATCCGCCCCGCCGCCTGAGGGCGGCTGAAGCCGGCGCAACCCATGGAAACCTTCCGCTCGCTCGTGGCACTGCTGGCCCGGCGTGCGGCGGAGCAGGCCGACGACCGCGTCTATGTCTTCGTCTCCGATCGCGGGACGGAGGAAGCTGCCCTCAGCTTTCGACAGCTGCACGATGCCGCGGGCGCGCTCGCGTTGCGACTGACCGTGGCCGCGCGTCCCGGCGACCGCGCCATCCTGGTGTTTCCGCCCGGCATCGAGTTCATGGTGGCGTTCTTCGGCTGTCTGATGGCCGGCATCATCGCCGTGCCGATGATGATGCCGCGGCGAAACAGCGCGCGCGATGCCAGCGCCGCGATCCTCGCCAATTGCACGCCGGCGGTGGCGCTGACCAATTCGGCCGTCGCGCTCCGTGGTGATCTGCGGGCACGCTTCGCGCATGAGAACATTCGCTGGATCGAGGTCGATCTCGCCGCGGACGATGGTGAGACAATCGAACTACCCGAGCCGGCGCCGGACGACATCGCCTTCCTGCAATACACCTCCGGCTCGACGTCCGCGCCCAAAGGCGTGATGGTGAGCCACGCCAATCTGCTCGCCAATCTCGAGATGATCCGGCTCGCGCTCGGCAACACCCGGCAATCGACTTACGTCAATTGGGTGCCGCTCTATCACGACATGGGGCTGATCCTGAACGCACTGCAGGCGCTCTATGTTGGGGCGACCTGCGTGCTGATGGCACCGAATGCGTTCATGCAGCGGCCACTCGGCTGGCTGCGCGCGATCTCGCATTTTCGCGCGGAAGTGGCGTGCAGCCCGAATTTCGGCTTCGATCTCTGCGTCAGCCGCTATCGCGCCGACCAGATGGAGGGCGTCGACCTGTCCTCGCTCAGGATCGCGCTGAACGGCGCAGAGCCGGTGCGTGCGGAAACCATCGAGCGGTTCGTCCAGACATTCGCGCCCCACGGCTTCGATCCGCGCGCGATGTATCCCGCCTACGGAATGGCGGAAGCGACACTCCTGATTTCCGGCGGACGCCGCGGCGGAGGTCATGTCACACGCAGCCTGAGCCGCACGGCGCTTCAGGCGCATGCGGCGGAAGCGCCTTCCGGCGCCGAAGACACGCAGATCGCCGTCGGCTGCGGGCGCGCGCTCACCGGCGAACGGATCGCGATCGTGGACCCGGACAATCGGACGCGCCTGCCCGCGGACCGGGTCGGTGAAATATGGGTGAACGGCGCCAATATTGCCCGCGCCTATTGGCGCAACGACGAGGCGACGCGCGAGGGGCTCAATGCGCAGATTGCCGCCGAAAACGGGGCATGGCTGCGCACCGGCGACCTCGGCTTCGTCGACGCCACGGGCGAATTGTTCGTCACGGGACGGATCAAGGACCTCATCATCATCCGTGGCATCAACCATTATCCCCAGGACGTCGAGCGCACCGTGCAATCGCTCGATCGAGCTTTGCGCGAAAATTGCGGCGCGGCGTTCTCGGTGCCGGACGAGACCGGCGAAGAAACACTCGTCATCGTCCAGGAAATCGAGCGCACTGCGCGCCACTCGATCAACACCGAAGCCATCAAGGGTCGGATTCGCGAGGCCGCCGCCGACAACCACGAGCTCTCCGCGCGCCACATCGCGCTGATCCGGCCCGGCACTCTGCCGAAGACCACCAGCGGCAAGATCCAGCGCAAGCTGGCACGCAAGCTCTGGCTCGATGGGGGATTCGAGCAGCTCGGCTGAGACGGTTCAGAAATCGATCTTCGCGCTCTCCCCATCGCGCAGGCTCGCAGCGATCCCCTGCTCGATCTTGCGCGCGAGGATGGGGCGATAATGGATGAAGTCGGCAAAATTGGCGCGGTCGCGCGTGAGATCGTTGTCAACGCGATAGCTGATGAAATTGCTACGCGGTCGGCCCGCGACCACTTTCTTCAGCGCCGCGTCGCAGGCGCAGCGCTCCAGGGCGGTTTCCGTACCGGGCTTCGGCACGGTGGTCGCGAAGGTCGGCGGCACGATGATGACGACGGGCACATCGGCCGACAATGTCCTGACGGTATCTGCGAGCACAGCGATCTCGGGAAATGTCGCCCGCATCTCGGTGGACGAGGACGGCGCCGGATCCCTGGGCCAGCCGACTTCCTTGAATTGACCCGGCGGCCAGATGTCCTCATAGCTGACAAAGCCGTCGGGGTTCATCCGTGGTCGGCGACCAAGCCCGATACTGATGCGCTGAAAAGCGTGCTCGATCGCCTGCCAGGAGATCAGCCGTGCAGCGTAAGTGACGACGCTTCTGTCGTAGAGCCAGTCGGGAAACGGGACGCCGCCCTCCTCCTTCGCCCGTGCATGCGCGCACCAGCCGGGGTCAGTCACGACCACCAGTGCACCAACATCCTTGTGATTTCGGAGGAAGAAGTCCAGCACCGCGAGCTCCTGGCGGGGAAACGCACCGGTCATGTAGAGCTGCACGAAGCGCAGGCCGGTTGCGCGCGACAATTCCGTCGGCTCGATCATCTGCGCCGTCGAATTACCCAGGATAGCGGCATTGAAATCCGGATTCCTCGCGCGGCTCGCGGCCGTGATCTGGGTCAGACGATTGTCGACGCCCTCGATGCCGAACAGACCGAGCTTGCCGCTGTCATAGGGATCGACCGCCACCATCAGTGCGAGCACCAGCAGCGCAGCGCCGATCAGCGTGCCCAGACACGCGAGCAAGCTCCGGCCCCAGCCGGGGTCGGTCTCAGAATTTGAAGTAGACGAACTCATGGAGATCCCGACCACCCATGTGAAGCAGCAATGCGAACAGCCCAAGACCGAGCAGACCTGCGAGCCACGGATTGGGACGGCGCGTGAGCACCGCCACAATGTCCTGGCTCGCCGGCAGCAGGAAGGCGAACAGCGGCGCTGCGACCAGCGGCCACAAATGCTTTCCGCGCTCGAGCGGCAGCGGCGAAACCAGTCCGGCGAAGACATGCCATGCCGCCTCCACCGATCCCGCACGGAAGATCACGCCGGTCGCGAGCACGAACAATACGGTGAGCGCCCAGCCGAGCCATGACGGGAACTCCGGACCGTAGCGGCGCCACAGCGTGCAGGCGACCAGCGCAAGACCGTGCAGCACGCCCCACAGCACGAAGGTCCAGCTCGCGCCGTGCCAGAGGCCACACAGCGCCATCGTGATCATCATGGCGGCGAAAAACTGTACGGGAAGCCAGCGCCGCGGCAACAAGCGCAGATTGACCAGCGGGTAAAAGACGTAGTCGCGGAGGAACAGCATCAATGTGATGTGCCAGCGCTGCCAGAAATCCTGGATATTGGTCGAGCGCAGCGGCGCATCGAAATTGTACGGCAGCTGTACGCCGAACAGGAGGCCGAGGCCGATCGCGATGTCGGAATAGCCGGAGAAATCGAACAGGATCTGGAAGGAGAAGCAGAAGGCGAGCCACGCATCGCCGCTGGGCAAGGGCCCGTTCGCTGCCTGCGCGTAGATGGGATCGAGCAGATGCGCGAGGCCGTCGGCGATCACGATTTTTTCGAACAGGCCGATCGCGATGAAGCAGGTCGCGACGCAGAACTGGCGCTGCCAGCCCGGAACGTAGATCTGCCTGCCGAACTGATGCATCACCTCCGACCAGCGCGCCAGCGGGCCGGCGATCGCCTGCGGGAAGAAGGTGATGTAGAGCGCGTAGCGGTCGAGCGCATAGAGCGGCGCCCTCCCGCGCTTCAAGTCGACCAGATACATGATGTGGTGGAAGGTGAAGAAGGAGATGCCGAGCGGCAGTCCGACATCGAGCACCGGCAACGTCGTACCCAACGCCAGACCGAGATTGGCGAGAAGGAAGTTGGCGTATTTGAACAACGCCAGCACCGCGAGATCGAGCATGAGCACCAGCGTCAGCACCGCCGGCCACTTCACGCGCCCATAGGCGACCGAGGCAAGCCAGTTGATCACGATCAAGCCGATCAGGAGCAGGATGAAGGACGGGCTGCCCCAGGCATAGAAGGCGAGCGACAGCGCGACCTGCACGCCCATGCGCAGATGCGGATAGGGATCGGCCAAGCGATAGATCAGCAGCGCCGCGGGCAGGAAGACCAGGAGGAAGGGATAGTCGTTGAACAGCATCGGTTCAAAGCTGCGCCATCGCCGGAGTGAGCCGGCGGATGATGCTCAGCCCGTTTCGAGGTCGGGCGCAGCGTCGCCCGGCTGCCGCAGCATGCGTCGCGCAATCTTCTCCTCGCTCGGCACCTTGACGTCCCAGGCCAATCCGAGCGCTTCCAGGGCGCGGATGAAGATGAAGCCGGGATCGAATTCGAACCAGCGCAGGCCGAAGGCCGCGGAATAGGGAAAGGCGTGGTGATTGTTGTGCCAGCCCTCGCCCCAGGCAAGCCAGGCCATCACACCGAGATTGCGGCTATTGTCGTCGCGGGTGACGAAGGGCTGCGCGCCAAAGCTGTGCATCACGGAGTTGATGGCCGACATGGTCTGCTCGACCACGAACATGCGCACCACGCCGCCCCAGAGCAAGCCGGTCAGCGCGTTCCACAGGCTCATGGTGGCGACGCCGCCGATCGCGGCCGGCAGCACCAGGCCGAGACCGACCCAAGTGTAGTAGTAGCTGTTGACGGCAACCAGCCTGCGATCCGCCATCAGATCCGGGACATAGTGCGCAACGTTGGGATAATCGTGCTCGATCATCCAGGTCAAATGCGCGTGCAGGAAGCCGCGCAGGCGGCCGAACGGGCCCTCGCCGTGCAGCCGCGGCGAATGCAGATCGCCGTCGTGATCGGACAATTCGTGGTGCCGGCGGTGCATTGCCGCCCAGGACAGCATGGGACCGCGGCCGGCCATCGATCCCATCACGACCAGGATCGCACTCATCACCGTGGAGGTCGCAAAGGCGCGGTGGGTGAAGAGCCGGTGATAGCCGACGGTGAGGCCGAGGCCGGTGACCAGCCAAAAGCCGACGAACAGGCCAAGCTCCGCCGCGCCAATCGGGCGGTAGAGCAGAAGCACCAGCGCCACCAGTGTGCCGACGAAGGGCAAAACGTCGAAGATGATGAAATGCCGGCGCTGCATCCGGCGAAAATGCCGGCTACGAATAATTCGATGATCGTGTTGCTGCTGCACGGGCGGGATTCCAGGGCGCCGACCATGAGTACATACCCCCGCGGCGGCCGCAACCCAAGCCACCGCCCAAGGTTTCAACAGCCACGAAAGCCTATACTATGGGCCGGACATGCCCAAATGCGTTCAAATATCCCTTTCCGCTTGCCCCACGAGCCGCCATGCCGTCACGTGCTGCGACGATCTTGACCGTACTGTCACTTCTCATTGCGGGACCGGCCATGGGGGCTGATTCGGCTTTCGACCTCGAGGCCCATCGCGGCGGGCGGGCACTGCTGCCGGAAAACACGCTTCCGGCCTTCGCCAACGCGCTGTCGATGGGCGTGGACACGCTGGAGCTCGACGTCGGCATCACTGCCGACGGCGAAGTCGTCGTCTCGCATGAGCGCGGGCTCAACCCTGATATCACGCGGGATGCGAGCGGCGCCTATGTCGCGGCTCCCGGCACGCCCTTCGTGAAGCTGCGGCTCGAGCAGGTCAGGAGCTACGACGTCGGCCAGATACGTCCGGACAGTCCTTACGCGAAGCAATTTCCCGATCAGCGCGCCGTGCCCGGGACCCGCATTCCGACCTTGAGCGAACTTTTCGCGCTGGTGCGCAAATCCGGCAACAATCGGGTGCGCTTCAACATCGAGACCAAGATCGATCCGAACCATCCGGACGAGACGCTCGATCCGCAAGCTTTCGTCACCAGGCTGCTCGCGCTGATCGAAGCCGAAAAATTCTCCGACCGCGTCATGATACAGTCGTTCGACTGGCGGACCCTGCTGCTCGTCCAGCAGCAGGCACCGAAGATGCCGACGGTGTACCTGACGCTCCAGCGCGGCTCGAGCCAGACGGTGGCGCTGGACAAGGCGACCAGCTGGACAGCCGGGTTCAGCCCGGCCGATCACGGCGGCTCCCTGCCGCGAACCATCAAGGCTGCGGGCGGCGCGATCTGGTCGCCCTATTTCGGCGATGTGACCGCGGCGCTGATCGCCGAGGCACACGCGCTCGGGCTGCACGTCGTGGTCTGGACGGTCAACAAGCCTGAGGACATGGCGCGGATGATCGAGATCGGCGTCGACGGCATCATCTCCGACAGGCCCGATTTGTTGCGGCAAGTCGCGGGCGAGAAGGCAATTGCGTTGCCCGCGGGGACACCGGTGACGCCGTGAGGCCGAGCCGCAGGCTTTCTGCTGTAGCCCGGATGGAGCGCAGCGCAATCCGGGACGTTCTTGCCTCGCGGTGATTAACGGCCCCGGATTTCGCTGCGCTCCATCCGGGCTACGAAGTGTCCCTACTCCCCGTCCCGCAAACGCCGGTACAGCGCGCCCAAGATGTTGGAGTAATCGTCGGTCCAGACCCGCACCCGGTCGTCGGCTTCGGTCTGCTCCCATGATTTCGACGATGCGAGCCTGCCGACGTCGGCATCCTCGCGGGCGGAGATGACGACGTCGGTCGAGAAGATGTAGTCGCCATCGCGCCCCGAATCCTCGTTGTAGACCCAGCTCTTGAGATCGTTGGAATCGGCGATGCCGACCACGACGGTCTCGAGATCGAGGTGGCGGTTGGACACGTGCATCACCACGGCGCCGTGCGGAGCGAGCTTGTCCTTGTAGATCTTCATCGCCTCTTCGGTCGCAAGATGGATCGGGATCGCATCCGACGAATAGGCATCGACGATGATGAGATCATAGGCGCCGTCCGGCTCCTTCGCGAAGGTGAGGCGAGCATCGCCGATCACCGGCTTCAGGCCCGGCATGCAACTCGAGATATAGCGGAAATTCTTCGGATCGCTTGCCGCGTCGACCATGGACTGATCGATCTCGAAGAAGGTCCAGCTCTCGCCAGGCTCGGCGGCGCAGGCGAGCGTGCCCGATCCGACGCCGATCGCCGCGACCTTCAAGGGCGCGCCCTTGCGCTCCCGGATCGCGGTCACGGCCTGACCGATGCCGCCATCCTTGTGGTAGTAGGTGATCGGCTCGGGCCGTCCGGTGACCGGCGTGCCGTCATTGTTGAGGAAGCGCTCGGCGCCGTGGATCGTGGTGCCGTGCATCAGCACGTGGAAATAGCCGCCGGGCGTCACGACGATCTTGTGCACGCCGAAGAAGCTGCGCACCGTGGTGACGCGGCCTTCATCCGCCGGATAAACCCGGATCAACGCCAGCGCGAGCGCGACGGTGGCGAATATCTTCCAGCGGCCGGCGTTGACCGCCAGCGCCAGCAGGGCGGCGAGCACGCCAATGCCGCCGGCCACCCAGACGCGATGATCCTCGAACCAGGTCGACAGCCCGCCCGTCGTCATGGACGGCGCAACGAGCACGACGGCGAGCGCGGCAAGCGCCAGCCAGTACCATTTGATGATGCCCGCCAGCCGCTCGTTCGCGGGCGGCCGGCACAGCGCGGCAAGCGCGACCAGGATCGGATATTCGGCGATCCAGGAGAATGTGAACGGCGCAACGAGCCCTGCGAACAGGCCGCCGACCATGCCGCCGAACGACAGCGCGACATAGAATCCGGTGAGATATTTCGCGGCCGGCCGGGTCCGCGCCAATTCGCCGTGGCAGGCCATCGCGATGACGAAGAAGCACAATTGATGGCCGCCGAGCGTCAGCAGCAGGTTCTGTTCGCCGCCGAACGCCAGCAGGAAGACGACGCCCGCGATCGCGACCGGCTGGAGCATCAGCATCCATTTGTGCGGCAGCAGCGGCCGCGACTGGAACACCACCACCCAGGTCAAGAGATACAGCGACAGCGGCAGCACCCACAGCAGCGGCGCTGCCGCAACGTCGGTCGAGATGTGCGCGGTGACGGCGATGAGCAGGCCGGACGGCACTCCGGCGAGGAATATCCAGCGCAGCCGCGTCATGAAACCGGGCGCAGGCGCATTCAAATCCTCGGTTCGCACATCGACCATGGCGAGCTTCGGCGAGCGCAACAGCAGCACGCCGCAGGCGGCGATCAGGACGATCAGAATGCCGTAACCGCCGGTCCAGAGCCGGTTCTGCGTGTGCAGCGTGAACATCGGCTCCAGCAGGAATGGATAGGACAGCAGGGCGAGGAAGCTGCCGATGTTGGAGGACGCATAGAGGAAATAGGGATCATGTCCGGCAGGATGCCCGGTGCGGACGAACCAGGCCTGCAGCAACGGATTGTTGGCGGCGAGCGCGAAGAACGGCAGTCCGATCGAGATCACGAACAGGCCAAGCAGCCAGATCGCGTAGCCCGAAGCGGGCGGATCGCCATAGGCGGACGCGATGCCGAGCGGCAGCGTGGCGAAGGCCGCGATCAGCAGCAGGAGATGCACCACCACCGGAACGATGCGATTCCTCACCTGCATCAACACATGCGCATAGGCGTAGCCCGCCAGCAGCAACGACTGGAAGAACACCATCGCCACCGACCACACCGCCGGCGAGCCGCCGAGCCGCGGCAGGACCATCTTGGCGAACAGCGGCTGCACCGAGAACAGCAACAGCGCGCTGACGAAGATCGCTGCGGTGTAGACCGTCAGCAGCAGCCGGTTGCGTGACGAGGATGACTGCTCCGTGGCGGCGGGTTGCACGATCGAATCCATGGAAGCTCCGGCATAATCCCGGCGGGTGCCGGGCGCGCGCAATGGAGCACAAGGCGCCTGAACGGGCAATAAAGGGTCTCGTGATGTTGCAGCGGGAAATGCTTGATATAAGACGGTCGTGCCGGGGCGATGCGACGGGACCGCGAAGCGCGGCCCGGAGCATCGAACCCGGAACCTCGAGATTCTCCGATGCGGAGCCCGCATCACAGTTCGGGCTTCGCGCACCCCGGAATGACACCACTAGGGCCGCATGATCGAAACCGACGTCATCATCATCGGCGCTGGCCATAACGGCCTCACCTGCGCGGCCTATCTCGCGATGGCCGGCTTGCGCGTGCGCGTGGTCGAGCGCCGCAAGGTGGTCGGCGGGGCCGCGGTCACGGAGGAATTTCATCCGGGCTTCCGCAATTCGGTCGCGGCCTACACTGTGAGCCTGCTCAATCCGCAGGTGATCCGCGACTTGAAGCTGGCCGAACAGGGCCTCAGGATCGTCGAACGGCGCGCGCAGAATTTTCTGCCCGCGGCAGACGGCAGCTATCTTCTCACCGGCGAGGGGCGGACGCAGGCGTCCGTCGCACGGCTGAGCGCGCGCGACGCAAACGCGCTCGACGGGTTTTCGCGCGAGCTGGAAGATATCGCCGACGTGCTTCGGCAGTTCGTGCTGCGCGCGCCGCCCAACCTGCTCGATGGTTTCGGCACGGCATCGATCCGCGAGGCCGTGAACGCATTCCAGAGCGCCAATATCCTGCGCGGGCTGTCGCTGGAGCAGAGCCGCAGCCTGCTCGATCTCTTCACCCGCTCGGCTGGCGAGATGCTGGACGAACGTTTCGAGCACGATCTGATCAAGGCGCTGTTCGGCTTCGATGCCATCGTCGGCAATTATGCCAGCCCTTACGCCGCGGGCTCGGCCTATGTGATGCTGCATCACGCGTTTGGCGAGGTGAACGGCAAGAAGGGCGTCTGGGGTCACGCCATCGGCGGCATGGGCGCGATCACGCAGGCCATGGCGCGCGCCGCACGCGACCGCGGCGTCGTGATCGACACCGATGCAGGCGTGCGCGAGGTCATCCTCGAGCGCGACCGCGCGGTCGGCGTAGCGCTGGAGAACGGCACGACCATCCGCGCGAGATATGTCGCATCCAACGTCAATCCGAAGCTGCTCTATACGCGGCTGGTCGCCGCCGATGCGCTTCCCCAAAACTTTCTCGACCGCATCCGGCACTGGAAGAACGGCTCCGGCACCTTCCGCATGAACGTGGCACTGGACCGCCTGCCCTCCTTCACGGCACTGCCGGGCGTCGGCGATCATCTCACCTCCGGCATCATCCTGGCTCCCAGTCTCGGCTACATGGACCGCGCCTTTCTCGATGCCCGCGCGCACGGCTGGAGCCGAGAGCCCGTCGTGGAAATGCTGATCCCCTCGACGCTCGACGATACGCTCGCGCCCGCAGGACAACATGTCGCGAGCCTGTTCTGCCAGCATGTCGCGCCGGAGCTTCCCGATGGAAAGTCGTGGGACGACCATCGCGACGAGGTCGCCGACCTCATGATCGCGACGGTGGACAAATACGCGCCGGGTTTTGCGACCAGCGTGCTCGGCCGCCAAATCCTGTCACCGCTCGATCTCGAACGGCAGTTCGGCCTGCTCGGCGGCGACATCTTCCACGGTGCGCTGACGCTGAACCAGCTGTTCTCGGCCCGGCCGATGCTGGGCCACGCCGATTATCGCGGACCCGTGAGGGGCCTCTATCACTGCGGCTCCGGCGCCCATCCCGGCGGCGGCGTCACCGGCGCGCCCGGCCACAACGCCGCGCAGGCAATCCTGAGGGATCACCGGTCGCTGTTCGGAAGTCGTGGATAAGCCCGTGGATAAGCTGTGGACAGCCTGTTGGCAGAGCTGTGAAAGGGCGCTGGGTTACGCCCCTCCAAGCTTGGTACAAATTGGTGGAAAATCCGGGGATGAACGGCGGGATAATCCGTGGACAAAGTCCGGAAAAACCAGCGGATAGCCTGTGGGCATTCTGTGCAAGCCAATTCCCAAAAACGACTTCGCCCGCCAGGGGGCAATTCCCCCGACGGGCGCGGCTCGAAAGCAGTCGTATGGAGAATTGGCCTCGCCGGGAAATGGAAGGCGGAAATTACTTCAAGGAGCTGCTAATCGAAGTGAACTTGTCGTTCAGGGTGGTGCCCAGGCCGTTCACCACGGTGATGATCGCCAGCGCGATACCGGCTGCAATCAGGCCGTACTCGATTGCGGTTGCACCTGAATCGTCGGTCCAGAACTTCAAAATCATGCGCTTCAAGTCTCGCCTCCTATTCCATTTCGAACTGTGTGGGTTGCCCAACACCCGCAAATCTACGTGGCACAACCTGAGGTCGGGTTAACCTCGTGAATGCAAGTTATGCGAAAAATCGGGAACAAAAGTTCCAAAAATTGAACCGGACGGAAACCAGAGAATGCAGCCTTCCCCCACCCATCGCGCCAGTTTTTCGATCGGCGGCGAGATCGCCGCCAGGCGCATTGTCGACGTCCTAACCGAAATGTTCTTCGAGGACGATGCGGCGGTCGCCGCCTTCGAACAGCCGAACGGACAGTGGGACGTTGCGCTGCATTTCGCGAACGCGCCGGACCGGGCTTGGCTGCGCGAACTCGTTGCAACCGCAGCAGGAAATGAGATCGCGGACACGCTGGCCTTCGACACCGTCGAAGCCAGGGACTGGGTCAAGGCGAGCCTGGAAGATCTCGTCCCGGTGCCGGCCGGACGCTTCGTCGTCCACGGCAGCCATGATCGCGACCGCGTGGCGCCGAACAAGCTCGCCGTCGAGATCGAGGCGGCTCTCGCCTTCGGCACCGGCCATCACGGTACCACGCGCGGCTGTTTACTCCTGCTTGACCATGTCCTGAAAAGCACCCGGCCCGGCCGCGTGCTCGACCTCGGCACCGGGACCGGCGTGCTGGGGATAGCGGCGGCGAAGGTGCTGCATCGCGCGGTGCTGGCCTCCGACATCGACCCGGCCTCGGTCAAGGTGGCAGCCGAGAACGCCGCGTTGAACGAGGTCGGTCACCATGTGCGAGCAATCCGCGCCACCGGCTTCGCGGCGGCTGATTTCGGCAGATGCGGCCCGTTCGACCTGGTGCTGGCCAACATCCTTGCCAATCCGTTACGGCAATTGGCGGGCCCGTTGACGCGGCACCTCGCACCTGGCGGGCGCGTCATCCTCTCCGGCCTGTTGACGCCCCAGGTCCCCGCCGTGATCGCCGCCTACCGCGCGCGCGGCCTCGTGCCTCTGAAGCACTTGCGGATCGAGGGGTGGAGCAGCCTGTTGCTGCGGAAGATGGGGTGAGTCGGGGGGCTGCCGTAGGTGCCGCTACTTTGCGGCCTTCTCGTCCCGGCGCATCGCGCGCTCGGCCTGCGAGGCGCGCCTCGCGCGGCGTTCAGCGAAACGGTCGATCATCTGGTTGATGAGGCCGCGCGGTTTCTTCGGTGCTGCCGGAGCCGGGGCGCGGCGCACCGGCGGCGTAATCTTCTCAAACGTGAACGCTGGCATCGAGTGTCCCCTCGTCGTTGAGATGAACAACTTGCTCGAATTTCCCTGTTATCCGGACGAAGCGCAACTGCCGCATCCTGTACTCCACTCAATTCGAATGGAACTGTTCAAGCACAGTCCATGCCAGATGCGACCTCAAATGCGTCTACATTGCGGACTGATCCGCATGATCCTAAAGTGATCCACCATGTTCGAAGCGCACTTCCAGACATTCGAGGAGCCCGAGGCCGGCGTCGCATTGACGGCGCGGCTGGCCGCGCTCCGTGAAGAACTCGCCCGCCGCAAGCTGACCGGTTTCGTGATTCCACGCGCCGATCAGCAGCAGAATGAGTACGTGCCGCCGTCGGAAGAGCGTTTGGCCTGGCTGACCGGTTTTACGGGCTCGGCGGGACTGGCGGTGGTGCTGACGCACGAGGCCGCATTGTTCGTCGATGGTCGCTACACGATCCAGGCGGCCAAGCAGGTCGATTCAAGGGCGTGGGCCGTGGAATCTCTGATCGATCCCCCGCCGGAAAGCTGGATATCGGCACACCTGAAGGCCGGCGACCGCCTAGGATTTGATCCGTGGCTGCACACTTTTGCGGCAGCCGAGCGTTTGTCCGCCGCCTGCGCCAAGGCCGGTGCCGAATTGGTCGCCGTCGACAGCAATCCGGTCGATGCGATCTGGCAGGACCGGCCACAGCCGCCGATTGCGCCGGTCACGGTGCACGGGATGCAACATGCCGGCGTGACTGAAGCCGAGAAGCTGACGCAGATCAGGAGCGAGATCGGCAAGCTCGGCGTCGATGCGCTGGTGCTGTCCGACAGCCATGCCGTGGCCTGGACCTTCAACATCCGCGGCGCCGACGTCGCGCATACGCCGCTGCCGCTGTCCTATGCGCTGGTGCCGAAGGACGGTCGTCCCACCATCTTCATCGATCACCGCAAGCTCTCAAATTTGACCCGCGACCATCTCGAGCAGTCCGCCGAGGTGCGCGAGCCCGATGCAATGGCGCCAACGCTGATGGCGCTCGCCAAGAGCGGTGGATCGATCGCGCTCGACAATGCGACCGCGGCCGACGCCCTCAGCCGGTTGATCACGGGTGCTGGCGGCAAGCCGGTGCGCGGCAGCGATCCGATCGCGCTGCTCAAGGCGGTCAAGAACACGACCGAGATCAAGGGCACGCAAACGGCGCACCGGCGCGACGCCGTAGCGCTGGCACGCTTCCTCGCCTTCATCGACCGCGAGGCGGCAAGCGGCAAGCTCACCGAGATCGACGCGGTCGAGGCGCTGGAGACGTTCCGCCGCGATACCGGCGCACTGAAGGATGTGTCGTTCCCGACCATATCGGGCACCGGCCCGAATGGCGCGATCGTGCACTACCGCGTCACCCGCAAGAGCAACCGGCGGATCGTACCCGGCGATCTGCTGCTGATCGATTCAGGTGCACAATACGAAGACGGCACCACCGACGTCACCCGGACCATGGCCGTGGGCGAGCCCACCGACGAGATGCGCGACCGCTTCACGCGTGTGCTGCGCGGTCACATCGCGATCGCGCGGGCGATATTTCCCGATGGCGCCACCGGCGCGCAGCTCGACACACTGGCACGGCAATATCTCTGGGCCGCCGGCGTCGATTTCGAGCATGGCACCGGCCACGGCGTCGGCAGCTATCTCTCGGTGCACGAAGGACCGGCGCGGATATCGAAGCTCGGCACCACGCCGCTGAAGCGCGGCATGATCCTGTCCAACGAGCCCGGCTACTACAAGACCGACGGTTTCGGCATCCGCATCGAGAACCTCGAACTGGTGGTCGCTGCCGACATCAAGGGCGCGGAAAAATCGATGAACGCGTTCGAGACGCTGACCCTGGCGCCGATCGACCGCCGGCTGATCGATGTCGGCATGCTGGGCAAGGACGAACTCGACTGGCTCAACGCCTACCACGCGCGCGTCAGGACCGAGGTGCGGCCGGCGCTGGACGCGACGACGAAGGCCTGGCTGGACCAGGCCACGGCGGAGTTGAAGGCGTAAGCGCGTCGTTCACGGTCTCGACGCATAGCACCACGCGATTTGCGCAATGCTCATTTCCACCCCCGCTGTCATTCCCCGCGAAGGCGGGGAATCCAGTATTCCAGAGACAGCAAACGTATGCGGAGACGCCGCGGCGTACTGGATCGCCCGGTCAAGCCGGGCGATGATACCGAGTTTTTGACGCGAGCAGCGCGCCAAATCCGTCCTCATCGCGCCGCCATTATAACCGTCCCGGAATCCGTATAGCCGCATTCCGAAACGCCGATATGCGTCTTGTGCGAGCGCGCTACAGTCCGATTCGAATTTCTGCGAGACGGACACGCATGCACGGCATGATCAGCAAGCCGCCGGAAACGGCGCAACACAACCTCGCGACCTCGCGCGTGGTTTTGCTGCTGCTCGTCGTCATGACCGGCATCGCGCCGATCTCGCTTTACATGCTGGTTCCGGCGCTGCCGGTACTGGCGACGACCTTTGGCAGCGACATCTCGGTCGCGCAGATGACAGTCTCACTGTACATGGTCGGCATCGCGCTGTCGCAACTCATCATGGGCCCGCTGTCGGACCGTTTCGGGCGACGACCGGTGCTGCTCGGAGGACTGGCGCTGATGGTAGTCGCCAGCGTCGCCTGCATCTTCGCGGAAACCCTACCGCAGCTGATCGCCGCGCGCTTCTTCCAGGCGCTGGGCGGCGCCGCCGGCATGGTGGTGAGCCGCGCCATCATCCGCGACATCTACGAGCGCGATCGCGTCGCCTCGATGATCAGCCTCGTGGTCGCGGCGCTCATGATCGGGCAGATGGTCTCCCCGCTCAGCGGCGGCCTGATCGAAACCGCGTTCGGCTGGCGCGCGATCTTCTACGCCATCACCGTCGCCGCGATCATTGTCGCCATCGGCATCGCATTCGCGCTGCCCGAGACCCGCCGAGACCGCGCCGCCGGCAGCGGCTTTCGCGGCGATGTCGGCATCCTGATCCGCAACCGCGCCTTCGTCGGCTACGTGATGTGCCAGGTGCTGGCCTCGCAGATCATCTTCACCTTCGCCGGCGGCGGCCCCTATATCGTGGTGACGCAGATGGGCAGGACCAGCGCTGAATACGGCGCGTGGTTCGCGACGACGGGTTTTGCCTATCTCGTCGGCAATCTGCTCTGCGTGCGCTTCGCGCCCAGGCACTCGTTGGAGAAGTTGATCTGGTTCGGCCTCGCGCTCCAGCTTTGCGGCAGCCTGTTGAACCTGCTGTGGAGTTTCACCGGCTGGAACGAGGCACCCGCCTGGCTGTTCGGCACGCAGATGATCGTGATGGTCGGCAATGCTTTCGTGATGGCGAACTCGGCCGCCGGCGCGATCAGCGTCCGTCCCGAGGCCGCCGGCACCGCATCAGGTGCGATGGGCTTTCTCCAGCAGGGCATCGGCGCGCTCATGTCGCAATTCGGCGCCTATCTCGGCGGCCATTCCGCGACCACGCTGCCGCTCACCGCCGCGGTGCTGGCGATCTCCCTGCTCTGCGCCTGCACGATGATCTTCGTCGTCCCCCGCCGCGAGGTCATGGTGAGCGAGACGCTGATCGAGCAGGCGGAAGAGGAAGAGAGCGGGATGATGTGAGGGATGGCACGCCGCGTCCTCCGTCATTGCGAGCGAAGCGAAGCAATCCAGACTGCGACCCGCGGAAAGATACTGATCTTCCCCCAAAAAAGTGGACATGGATCAAGCCGATTTTAGCTCCATCTCGACCGGGCTGATATAGCCGATGG
>NZ_JBVVPQ010000076.1:0-31320 GCF_055811695.1 Bradyrhizobium sp. MI1.3
ACACAACCAGTTGCCAAAACTTCTTCTCGGTGTGACATTCAACGACGGGATCGAGGTCATCGCCAAGCCGACCGACCGTCAGCCCACAACCGCCGCCGCCTGACCGGCCCCGGCCGTCACCAAAATTTGGCGATAGCTCCCCATACGGCGGGACGGGGCAATCTTAGACGCGACCGCAGCCGCCATGGCCCAATAGAAGCCGTGAACGACAGCGCCCACCGTGCGTGCCAACAGTAGCCCTTCGAAACTGTGAGAAATCATCGCCGCAACATTGGTTGCGGAAAGAATAAGCATAAAGGCGATGAGTAACGGCTTGCGAGGAAACTTCTGAAGCAGAACAGGCGACAACAGAGCGCTCGCAGCACCGATCCAGCCATAGAGGCTCACGATGAGCCCGACCGCTGCCTGATCGCGTCCTAGGTGTGGAGCCTCAAGAGGTTGTCCTCGGTTAGACCGAGTCTGCTGATTGGCTTTTGGGAGTTTATACCACCATGTGGTCTGTGCCAGTTGTATTGGTGCAGCCAGATTGGCAGTTCTTGGGCGCGCCGATCTGATGTTGGATAGGCTTTGGCGTAAGCCCATTCCCGAAGTGCGGTCTGGATGAAGCGTTCGGCCTTGCCGTTTGTTCTCGGCGTGTAGGGCTTGGTGCGGATATGCTTGATGCCCAAATCCCGACAAGCATCGCGGAATGCGAAGGACTGGTAGCAACTCCCATTATCGGTCATGACGCGCGCGACGGTGACGCGGAGGCTTTTGTAATAAGCCACAGCCGCCTTGAGGAAGGAAACAGCACTCTCCGCCGTCTCATCGGGCTTGATCTCGGAGAAGGCGACGCGGGAATGGTCGTCAATGCAGACGTGGACGAAATCCCAACCGGCGCCACGGCTTTTGTTCGGGCCACTCGGATCGCCGGTGATGCGGTGGCCGACACGCTGGAAACGCCCGAGTTTTTTGATGTCGAGGTGAATGATTTCGCCTGGATTCTCGCGCTCATAGCGACGTTCCGGCTCGGCCGGCTCCAGATCGCGGATCCGGTTCAAGCCCAAGCGGCGCAGGACGCGGCTGACGGTGGCCGCCGACACCTCGACCTCGGCCGCGATCTGCTTGCCGGTGTGGCGCTGCCGGCGCAAGGCCTCGATGGCTGCACACGTGGCTGGCGGGGTTTGGCTCGGCGATGAATGGGGTCGCGACGAGCGGTCGCGCAAGCCATCCACACCTTCCCCGCGGAACCGCTTGACCCATTTGGCGACGGTCTTCGGCGTCGTGTTGAACTGGTAGGCAGCGTCGGCCTGGCTCAGCCCACCTTCCACCACGCTTCGGACCATCGCCTCTCGACCTTTGGGCGTCAGAGGCGCATTCTTGTGGATGTTCATCTGGTCTCTCCTTGGAAAACTGAAGCTTCGCAACCTCAGCTTCCTCGGTTCAGACCAGATGGACAACCTCCTGAGAGACCACACCTAGGTCGCGAGCAATCTGAGACAACAGCCCGATAGGTGCTAACTCTGCCGAGACACTATCAAACGAGGCGATGCCAGCACGATGACGGCGAGCCAGATGCGGAGCGAAGAATCTGTACCGTCGCTCGTCATTATCGGACCCCAGAGTGAGAAGATTCCGGCCGTCTCATGTTGTCGATGATTAGCCGGTACTTGTTATTCATGAACGCGGTCCTGAGGCTATTGTCTGCCACGGTCAGTTGCTCGTCCGCGGTCAAGCCCATTGCCTCCGTCGATCGGACAACGAGTGTCGTCCAAGCACTCCGGAAATATGCCGGGTCGTCGGAGTCGACCTTGAAGTAGAGGCCAGCATGCAGAGCCGAGATTGTGCTCTTCGAGCGGAGGAAACACCTTCAGTTCGACTTTGAGAGTGGGCACACCGCAAGGGCAATGCCCTTCTCGGGCAAGGCGTCGCATCAGCCGCGGATCAGCCTCACATTGAACGCCATGATCTATGCGGCCGACGTCTAGCCTGCCGATCGCCGCAGCCACATAGTCTGACGGGCCTTCTTCGCCAGCATGCGCCGTCGTCTTCCATCCGAGCGTGTGGGCCTGTGCAAAAACTACGGCAAAAGGCGAAGGAGGATATCCGTTTTCCGGTCCACCAAGCCCAGGCGTCAATATCCTGGCGTGCCAGGGCCGCGCCATCTCGACAGCGGCGAAAGTGTCAATCGGTATTGGACTGGGACCCCCGATTGGGTCCAAAGGGGGCTCTGACGCAATTTTGATGCAGCACTGGCCATGTGGTGCCGAGCAGCCGAGCCTGCAGCAAGTCGAGCTTGGCGTGTCGTACATTTTGCGCTTGACTAGTTTGAGCTTGGTGATCGGGCCCTCTGTCTTTCGGTTGGACCAAAACGTTGTGATCGCTGCGCTGACGGCGGCCTTGTCCTTAATGACGCCGCTGGCGAAAGACATGAGGCTTGCGCATGCTCGTTCCAACCATGGTCCAAGCTCTCCGTGAGCCTTGTTGCGGATCATCGCATGGAAAGCGCCTATGATCTCTCGAGCTTCCGCCAGGAGAGGAACGCCTTGCTCAATCGCCGCAATGGTGACGGTTTCTGACTTTGATTGAGTATCGCCGCCATTGGTCATCTGGCGGGCGATCGTTTCTGTACTTTCTCCGCGAGACTCTCGGGTAGGAGAGTGATCTGTCGTCGCCGCTCGAGGTCGTGGATGATTGCTCCGTACCGCTGATTGCGGCGCCATGCCCAATCCTCGATGCTGATAACGCTCGGCGCAGCAAAGGGCTGATACCCGCGCCTCCTAACCACCCGAAGCATTGTGTCGTTGCTCACGGGCAGCATAAGTAAGTGGCAAAACGCGCCGCCGGGCGGCCTCCCAAGGCAAGGCCAGGGTGATGGACGATCAGATCGAGCCAGCTCGTTCGCCGCGCCCACCGTGCCAGAAGCGCGGTCATCGAAGCGCTCGGTGAAAATACGCAGGCTGCACAGAATGGTAACGCAGCCGAAGCGGCGCGCCACGACCACTAGGCGAACCTGCCTCCCGCCAGCGGCAGATCGGTTAGGGCGCTGATATTGGCTATGTATTCGCCTAGAACTGGTCCCGCAGTCGGAACAGAAACTCGTGCCCCTCGTGGGAGAGGTACGGTGACGGTTGTGCGCCACTCCAGCCGCGAGGTACCAGAGCCGATGGATGTAGGGCTCGTTGCATCATATAGTTTCCTTCGTGAAACCAACGCGAGCCGGCGCTTGAACTTCATGAAAAGTGAATTCAGAGCCCGATTGGACGCCGGATTACCCCGAATACGGCGGCCCTGTTCCCCGCCGAAACACGAGCGCTCTCCCTTAGACGCAAGCCACTGAATGTACTCAGCCATCTGGTTGGAGATTGCTACGACAATGCTCTCGGCGAAACCATCAACGGTCTCTACAAGGCCGAGGTGATCCACCGGGGCGCACCATGGCGCAGCTCCGAGCCCGTCGAGCTGCATCGATTGTACGTGTGGACTTGTCCTCCTGGCGTGGGTTAGCCATGTCGTTGTCCATTACTGCAGGTTGATGACTTACTACCACTAGTCGCCCGTTTCCGAGTGCTTCTGGTCGCGCATACGTCTGAAAAAGCGGCTCTACTCATAGCGAAGTCCTGCGCAGAACGAACCTTCCACTTCTGGTAAGAGCTCGGCCTGCCGAGCAGTGCGACTGCTTGCCGCTCGCACACTAGACGATCGATTCCATGAAACCTGCGATGCTGGAGTCGGCTGAATGGGTGGAACGGACGGGCAGTTGGTGGATTCCTCGTTTGCGGTCGGCGAAACGAGGAGCTGTATCATGGCTGGAGGGCGGCGAGCGGTCGAGTTGGCGATGGCCGACGAAGAGATCGCAACATTGGCGGCTCTTTCGCGGTCGAGAACTGAACTAGCGAACCGGGTCTCGCGGGCGCAGATGCTGCTGACGTATCGCAAGAATCCTTCGCTTTGCGCAGTAGGTCAAAGACTTGGAGTCCATCATCAGACGGTGCAGCGCTGTGTCGAGCGAACGCTGGCGATGGCCCGCTGGCCGCCCTTGACGATCGCCCCCGCCCCGGCAAGGAACCAACCATCACGCCTGAGGCCAAAGCCTGGTTGGTGTCGTTGGCGTGTGACAAGGCGAAGGACCACGGCTATCCACATGAGTTGTGGACGACGCGGCTGTTGGCGCGCCATGCGCGCGAACACGGGCCGGCTGCAGGGCATGCATGCTTGACCAATTTGGTCCTTGTGCAAGATCCTCGGCAAGGAGGAAATCAAGCCGCACAAGGTGCGCTACTATCTTGAAAATCGCCATGCTGAGTTCGAACGGAAGATGGCCGAGGTCCTGTGCGTCTATCGTGAAGTCGCAGTCCTGAAAAAAGCCCCTGCCAAGTCGAAGAGACGGGGAAAGCCGGTGGCGATCGTGTCGTGCGACGAAAAGCCGGAATCCAGGCCATCGCAACGACGGCGCCGGATTTGCCGCCCGAACCCGGCATCCACGCCGGCTTTGCGCGCGACCACGAGTACAAGCGGCACGGCAGGCTCAGCCTATTGGCCGGGATTGATCTGCTCACCGGCAGAGTTCACGCTCTCGTCAGAGACCGTCACCGCAGCCGCGAGTTCATAGAACTCCTCAGACTTCTCGATGCCGCTTATCCGAGGAGCACCCGATCAAATTGATCCTCGACAATCATTCCACGCACATCTCGAGAGAAACCAAAGCCTGGTTCGCTACCCGACCAAGCGGGCGCTTCGAGTTCACCTTCACGCCCAAGCACGGCTCGTGGCTCAACCTCATCGAGGGCTTCTTCTCCAAGTTCGCTCGTTCGGTCCTGCGCCACATCCGGGTCGCATCAAAACATGAGCTCAAGGAGCGCATCATGGCCGGTATCGACGATGTCAATCGCCACCCCGTCATCCACACATGGCCTTATAATGTCAATCGCCCTTTAATTGCGGTTTGTTGTCAAGTTTACATTTCTGAACTCGCCCACGGCACGGTGGTAGTGCTCGCGCCGTCGGAGCTGGTCCGGGTTGCGGAGACGGCGCGGGCGCGGCTGATACGTGCTTAGCCGGCTAGGCATTGGATCGCCGGGGCTGGTTGATGTCTTCGCTGGGGTCATGGTCCTTTCCGAGGTCGCGCAGCGCCTCATGATGATGTCCGGGTCGGGCGCCTCAACGTTTGCAGCGGAGTGCGGTCGAGGCGCCAGCAGCCGATTGACCGAGGTCGCCACAACACCGTCCCAGCGGGACATCGCCAGTCCGGCAGACCGGACCAGGAATTTTACAAGATCTGATCAGGCTTCCTTCGCCTGGTCCCAATCGAACGATGTGCCGTCGCCCCAGATACAGTGAAGAACAGGCGATTTTGCGCGCGATGGCGACCTTTGCCTTTCGCATGCCATTTCGCTTGGCGAGCTTCATGCCCCAAGCCTTGAGAGAGGACAATTTCTTCGTTCGATAAAGCAGGACGGTCGCCGCCTCGTACAGGTAAGTTCGGAGAAGACGGTCGCCCCATCGTAATATCTTGCCATTGATGTCAGTTTCGCCAGACTGGTTGCGTCGAGGCGTAAGACCCAGATAGGCGCCGACGCTTGATGCCGATCGGAAGCGCGATGGGTCGTCGATCGTATGGCGGAAGGTCAAGGCGGTCACCACGCCGACACCAGGAACCGTCATCAGGCGGCGCGTCGTCTCATCCGACTTCGCCAACTGGCGGACTTCGTTATCGAACTTGCTTTGCGAGACATCCAGCCCAACATATTGCTTCATAGCCCACTCCGATTTGCAAGATTGCGGGAAGGCTTGAAGATAGCGGACCTTTCAAGCCGCGGGCGCCGACCGCAATTACGTCATCGTTTGCAAATTTGACCCGTCGTATTGCCGCATCAGCGAATGTTACCCTGATAGCTCAATTGCCGATGACGATCCGATGTCGGCTGATCGGCCGCGCCAAGTGGCTTTCCCGGCTTGCTCGACGAGAGGGGCTGTGGGCGGCTCGGGCCATACATAGCCCGAGCCGTCTACAACCCCGGGCAATGGGGCAGCGGTCGTGGCGGCGCCGAGCGGCTCCTCCGCGACCAATTGCTCGGCCGTCTTCCGTCTAAGCGTCCTGAGCAGCCGCTGCACGATCGAATGCTGTCTCGTTCCGAACTCCTCGGGGTATTTCTCGCTCAGCCGGCCGACGATGGCGAGTGCAGTTAACTGCGGCTGCTAGACGAGCCAACCCTCGATCGCAGCAATATGCGGGTCGAGCTTGGACGGCATGCGAACCCTCTTATAGGGCCGACGGGTGCGCCGGTGCGTGGCACGCGGCTCGGCGACCGTCGCCGTCTTGCCGAGCGTCTTCGCGAACGTCGCTCCGGTCGCCGGCGCGGTGCTCGTGCAAGCGGGTTGCAGGCCACGCCTGTCCGGCACGACGATCGACGCGATTGCCGAGTTCGTCCTGGGTCGCGCGAATCTCGGCCAACAGCCCGACCGGATCGAGCGAGCGATACTGATCGCGCAGCCCTTTCTTCACGGCCGCGGTCACCTTGGGATGCGCCAATGCGCGCTCATAGGGCGTCGACGGGGGATGATAGCGCTTGATCACTTTAGCCCCTTCGCGGCGCTTCTCCTTCAGCTTGAACGACGGCTGGAAGAAGTTGACGTAGAGCCATGCGTCCGCATAGAGGCGGCCCATCACGCGCGCCGTCTCGACGCGAACGAAGCGGCCATAGCCCATGAGGCGGCGGACGACCGCACCATTCTTCTGCTCGACGAACGCCTGATCGTTCTTCTTGTACGCGCGCGAGCGTGTGACCTCGAGCTTCTGTTCGCGGCACCATGGCACGACGACATCGTTCATGAAGGCGCTGTCGTTGTCGAAGTCCACGCCGCGCAAGAGCCAGGGGAACAGGCTCTGGGCGCGGTTGATCGCCTCGACGACCAGCGAACCCTCCCGCGTCAGCAACGGCAGGCACTCCGTCCAGCCCGTGGCGACATCGGCCATCGTCAGGGTCTGGATGAACGAGCCGGCCACCGACGTGCCGCCATGCGCGACCAATCAACCTCGCAGAAGCCGGGTACCGGGCTGTTCCAGTCATTGAACGTGCGGATCGGGACTTCGCGCCGGATTGCCGAATAGAATCCGGCACGGCGCCGCCTGCCGCCGCTCGCCGTAATCTTCACATCGACGAGCAAGCGGTCGATGGTTGCGGCGCTGATCGCCAGAACAGGATCACGGTCGGCCTCACCAAGCTGGAATCGGCCATGTTGCTCGTGCGCCGGCAGCAAGGTCGGGATCATCACCTTGAGCCGCTTACCGCATACCCGATCCGACGCCTCCCACAGCGCCGTCATCGCGTCCTTGATCGTCGCGCCATATCTGCGCTTGCGCTCTCCGGGCGCCTCCATCTTCTCCGGTCCAACCGTTGCGCTCCGCCGAAGCGCGCGCACCGCATGCTTGCGATGCCAGCCCGTCTTCGCGCACAACTCGTCGAGGATCCGCCCCTTCTCACCTCGTTTGGCCGACCGGTAACGCTCCGTAACCGCAGACACCACCTCGCGCCGGGCGCCCATGCTGATCTTTCACGCCATAGACGCCACCGAACCAATTCGATGGCACCGACCCAATCGTCGGCGAGAAGTTGTCCAGTAATATTCTGGATGAGGCAATGCGGGTCAGTTCAGCGTCTCCCAGGACACTCGGGGAGCCGAAGCATGCGAAGCGTCTACGAATTCCGCTCAATTCGCCTTTCGCAACATCGGCGTGAGCAGCGGCGAGCAACCGTGCTGTATCTTTCCAATAATCTTGAACCCGTGACGTTGGTAAAAGGGAATGTTTTTAGGATTCGAGCTTACGAGGTGGGCAGCGATGCCCTGCTCATCACATCGTTGAAGAGCGTATCTCATCAGCAATGTACCGAGCCCTCGCCCGACCCAGCTCGGATCGACAGCGATGAGGGGCAAAAACCAATGTGCCTCGGAGGGATGATGTTCGGCGATTCCCTGGCGCAGATGTGCCATATGTTCACTGATTTCCGGGCGCAGTGACCGCGCCATGATTGCGTCCAGCGCATCCTCATCCTGATGGATGCGCGGAGGTAGCCACAGGGCGGCCGCCCGACTTTCTCCCGCGACGTATGCTGTGCCATGCTCGAATGCTCGCCCGCCACAGGCCTTGATGAACTGAGTCATACTGCTAACGTATTGCCCGGGGTCCGGCCAAGTCCAACGCATCAACGGATCGGCGGCAAAGCCGAGGACGATTGTCCAGACGATTCTTGCTCGCATGCTTGCGTTCGCTGAGGTGACGCCCGGCTCAGCTGCCATGATGGCGCTTTCGAGCGCAGAGCTGTGAATTTAGAGCGCAGCACCGATACCTCTGGACGTGAGCTGAATGGATGTACCCTCGAGGACTCATCGGCGGATGAGCATTTGCAATGTGATCTTGTTTCGCTGGATGTCGCGAGTTGCATTCGCTCGAGCCGTCTACGCACGGCAGGATAGTTAGCAACCTGCCAGGCCAGGTAGGTGCTTTGGCATTCCTTCTAAACAATGTCCCCGCCCTAAGGATTACCCGCAGCCAACTTCAATACTGGCTAGCCGACTAAACGCCAAGCTCGCCGTCGCCATCCGCTGGACGTCCTCACGCTGGCAGGGTGTGACGCGCTTTGTCGATGATGGCCGCATCGAGCTCGACAACAACATCATCGAACGTTCGATCCGTCTGATCACGCACAGCCGGAAATGCGCTGTTCGTGAACGGAGCTTCGTTACGGCGCGCTCGCTTGGCTTCGCCGTGCAGCATCGCGTTGGCGTCGCCTTCGTTCCCGCATGCGTCGAACCGGCCCTATCGAAGGCATCGGCGGCAGAGTCGCGGCTGGCGCCGGCTCCTCGGCCGCGAGGACCTCAGGCAGCTCTCTTGCTTGTTGAGCGGGTGCGGGCCGAGCCTCCTTGATCTCGAGAACCGCGCGTCCCTTATCAGTGACACGCCAGCCGCCGTTCATCCGCTCAATGAGTCCTTGGGAGAAGATATCCAAGTCGGGCACGCGGACTGCCAATCGCTTCGTCCTTTCGGTCCAGTCCGGTCCGCTCGTGGCCAGAATCGCCATATCTCGCTTGAGGTCCGCCATGGCGGCGACCCGTCTGGATAGCTGACCAGCACCTTGAGAACCGTCACCTGGAAGTTCACTGCCCCACCCGTACCCAGCTTCCGCGAACTTACTCGCTCGATATCGTCGGGGAGTTCGTGAACCTCTGTCGACTCACGCCCTTCATCCCATGGTTTCCGTCGGAGTGCGCGGTGCAAAGATCCTTGCTAGACATGACAATGGCTGGTCGATGCCACGTCGGATGGCTCCTTGAACATGTGCTGCTGTTCTCGGCGCCCTCGAGCGCCTTCCGGAGGCGTCGGCGCTGCCGCGGTGAGCGCTCCGGCGGCGTGGACGATGGGGTAACGACAGCGGGCACGAACGTCTGCGGCTCGGGAGCCACAGGGATCGCAGCCGGCTGTCGCATTTGCCGGCACCACGTAAACAGCTGTTGCGGCGACAATCCGTGCCGCCGCGCGACCTCCGATACCACGGCTCCCGGGGCCAGCGTCTCCTCGACGAACCGCGCCTTGTCGCCGGCCGAGAACTGCCGGCGTCGGCCGCTCTCCGTGATGACCTCGACCAGACGAACCGAGGTCCTGGGCTCAAGCATATGTTCAAGCTTAGACACAAGCCGATCTCCAATCAGAGATCGATCATTCCTCGCTCGACGCCTTCAATGGAAGGTGGGACCGAAACAGCGCTTACTGTGCGTGCGTTCCGAGCCGAGAAGCAAGAGCACTGGTTCGCCGGGCTCGAGAGCGCATTCACGACCTTCGGCGGCGTGCCGGAGGAAGCGCTGATGGACAACCCACGCGCGCTCGTGGTGCGCCACGACGCGGTGGGCCGGTCGGTTCAGCTTAACGACAAGCTCATTGCATTCGCGAAGCATTGAGGCTTCCGTCCTCGCGCCTGCGCTCCGTAACGGGCGCACAAAGGGCAAGACGGAGAATGGCGTCGGCTACGTGAAGAAGAACGCAATCGCGGGTCATTCATTTGCGAGCTGGGAGGCGTTCGAGGCGCATCTCGCCAAGTGGGAGCGTGAGGTTGCGAACGTTCGTATCCACGGGACGACCGGCGAGGCGCCGATGATCCGCTTCGCGCGAGACGAAGGGCACCGGTTGAAACCGCTCAGCGGGCAGCCATCGTTCGGATCCTAGCGCGAACTGAGCCGCGTCGTCGGCAACGATTGCGCGGTCGAGATCGATACGAACAGCTACTCTGTACCGTGGCGCCTTATTGCGAGCGCGTGGCGGTAACGGCGGCGGCTGGCGAGGTGCGGGTCCGCCATGGATTGCACCAGGTTGCGGTCCATAAGCAATCGGAGGGGCGCCGGCTGCGGATCGTCGACTCCGCCCATCTCGATAAGGCAGCGAGATCTGACGATCGTCGCTGCTCCTCCAGGGCTTCGGCCATTCGGGTCAAGCCGAGTGCGATCAGCCGTTCATGGGTGGGATGCATCAGCATTGAGATCTCCATGGTTCACTGGAAATAACCCTTACCGCGGATGTTGCGGTGGCGCAGGGGTTGATCGTTGGATGTCTCGTCAAGGAACGCGCGATCAAAGCCGTTCTTGAGAATCGAGTGGATCGAGGCGAGGGAGCGAGCCTTGATGAGGATGCCGCGTCGGCAGGCCGCATCGACGCGCGCATTGTCGTAGCTCCTGGTCAGCGACAGGATGCCGAGGCAGGTACGAAAGCCTTGCTCGGGATGAGGCCTTGCCGCGATGATGCCCTGGAAAAACGCCGCGGCAGAGGGGCCGATCTTCTCGCCGGCCGCGATCAGCCCTCTCGGCATCCACTTACCGTAGCGGCGATGGGCGCTCGGCATATGATCGGCGATCGTGGCATGGCTGCGGCGGTTGGGCGCACGGGCGTGGCTCGCGATCCTCTGACCCCTGTGGAAGATCTCGACGGTCTTGTCGGCGATGCGGACATCGACGAGTTCAGGGATCAGACGGTAAGGGGTAGAATACCAATGGCCGTCGATCTCAACTGGTAGTCAGGGGCGACGCGACAACGCTTCCAGCGCGCAAAGACATACGGCTGGTCCGGCGGTTCTCCCAGCTTGAGACGATCGATCTCGGCGAACAGTTCGGCGCGGCTTGACCCGAAACCGCGCATCTGGCGGGCGTTGAGTACGCCGACCAGGACGTGGATGGCAGGATTCAGTTCCGCCAGGGAAAAGAAGCGCTGATTGCGCAGGCGGGCCAGGATCCAGCGCTGCGCGATCTGGACGGCGACCTCAACCTTCGCCTTGTCCTTTGGTCGCCTTGGCGGCGCCGCCAGGATCGCGGTGCCATAATGGCCGGCCATCTCGGCATAGGTTCGGTTGATTCAGGATCGTAACGATCGGGGTTGGTCACGGCGGCCTTGAGATTATCGCAGACCACGAAACTTCGGCACGCCGCCGAGGTACCTGAACAGGTTGGCATGCACGCCGATCCAGTCGGACAGGCTCTCGCTTGGGCACGCCTCGGCGTAGGTGTAGTTCGAGGCCCCCATCGCCGACGACGAACAGCTTCATGGCGCGCACTTCGCCCGTGATGGGATCGAAGATGTCGATGGTGTCGCCGGCGGAATCGACCCGAACACCTTCTCCCCGCCGATGTGGGTCTGACGCATGCTCGGGCGCGCACGCTGCTTCCAGGCCTCGAAGGTCGTGCAAAACCAAGTATAGCCGGAGCCGTCGGGATTGGCGGCGCGATACTCTTCCCACAACAGCAGCCGTGTCACGCTGCGACGGCGCAGTTCCTTCTCCACATAAACCCAATCGGGGGCCGGTCGCCGGTCGCTTTGCGAGGCTGCCGTCGGCGTCGGGAACAGCAGCAGCTCCAGGCGCTCGTCCTCCATGCCCTCCGGCAGCGGCCAGCTCAGCCCGGCAAGGCGGGCACGCCGCCCGTAACCATGGACGACGCCATTGCTCACTCCAACGTCCGCGCGATGAAGCGCTCGGTCAGGCCGTGGCTTCTCTGATCCGGTGCATCGACAATCTCTGGGTAGGCATCAGGCTTCCTCATTGGCTGAATGAGAAATCCGTAGGCCAGTTGAGTTGTCGGCCCCCGGCACCGCCAAAAGGTGCTCACGATCCGTGCTCACGATCGTCTGAAATCCGTGCTCACGATCCCGCGAAACGCGCAACCGACCTGCATAGGGGACGAGGTTGAGACGCTCTGCCTCGAACACCTCCCAGATCGTCTGATCGGCCAGCTCCGGATGGCGATGAGCCTTGGCGTAGGCGATGCATTTGTCGAGCAGCCAGGCGTTTAACTCGTCGAGGTGTTTGAACCGCAGCCGCGGCGTGAAGAAGCGTTCTCGGACCAGCCCGACCTGGTTCTCGACCTGCCCCTTCTCCCAGCCCGACGCTGGCGTACAGGCGACCGGATCGACCAGATAGATGGGGTGATTGCGGTTGCTGCTCGAAAGGCTCAGCCTGGAAGGGAAGCCGGCGAGCCGGTGGCAGCAGGAGCGGGAACATGAAGCACTATGTCGGTCTGGATGTTTCGCTAAAGGAGACGGCTATCTGTGTTGTGGACGAGAATGGCGTCGTCATTCGCGAGGGCAAGGCACTTTCGGAACCGGAGGCTATTGTTGCCTGGATCAATGAAAGCGGATTGCCCATTGTCAAGATCGGGATTGAGATTGGTGGTCTCGCTCGTTGGCTGTACAGGGAACTGCGTGCTGCCGGCTTACACGCAGTCTGCATCGATCCCCGAAGACTGCGTGGCGTGACTAAGACGATGCCGATTAAGACCGATCGAAACGACGCTCGCGCCATTGCACAGGTAATGCGGGTCGGCTGGTACACCGTTGTTCATATCAAGGGTGACGTGAGCCAGGAGCTACGAATGCTTCTCAACAATCGCAAGACGCTTTTGATCAAGCAGATCGATATCGAGAACGAAATTCGCGGCGTCTTACGCGTCTTCGGCTTAAAGCTGTCTGGTCGTATATCTCAAGCGACGTTTGAGCAGCAGACTAATGAACTCACAGATGGCCATCCACGACTCGCGGCGATGCTGCGCCCAATGCTTGTGGCTCGAGCCGCGCTGCGTGAACAGTACGGCGTCCTGCACAAGATGGTACTTGAAATAGTACGCCGCGAACCGACATGTCAGCGGCTCATGACGATACCGGGCGTAGGTGCACTGACGGCAATCACGTTTCTAACAACCATTGATGACCCGGATCGCTTTCAACGCTCCCGCGATGTTGGCGCGCATCTTGGCCTTACGCCACGCAAATACGCATCTGGGGAAACCGATCGGAATGGCGCTATTTCGAGGTGTGGCGATGTGATGCTCAGGACCATACTTTATCAGGCCGCGCTTGCACTTCTAACCCGCACCAAGCGTTGGTCCGCATTGAAAGCTTGGGGTGTAAGGGTGGCCAAGCGACGCGGCCTTCGCCGAGCGATCGTAGCAGTCGCACGAAAATTAGCGATCGTGATGCATCGGGTCTGGGCCGATGGAAGCGAGTTCCGATGGACCCGCGAGGAGGCGACCGCATGATCAATTAGCAATTCAGCGGATCCGCCGAAAAGGCGGGACGACGTCCTGCGAGGACGAGGTCGGGGTGACTGCGCTGCAACCTCTGTGCCTGCAGCACGCGCCTAATAGATAGCAGCTCCCGATCTTCGGACTACCATCGTGAGGCGGCTATGAACGTCGACCTCGTAGACAAGAGCGAGCCTCGCAGGCTGTCGGTAACGAGCTGAACCCTTGTGCCAGCAACCGCAACCAGACAAGTGGCTGCACATCTGCAGGAAGCGGCGATTGTAGAGACGGCCTTTACCGACGAAGATCGTCTCTACGGCGGTATTCATGTTGTCGTAGATGCCGCGGGTGCAGGTGCCTTTGAACAGGGCGAACGCCCGGTCGTGGGCGTCGAACACCATCTCCTGCGTCTCCCGCGGATAGGCCCACACGAACAGCATGCGGCTGTGACAGAGCTGGACATGAGCAGCCTTCACCATCACCGTGGTGCCGCTCAGCAGGACGACCTCGTGGCTCCAGTCGAACTGGTAGGCTTCGCCTGGTGCAAAGCTCAGCGGCACATAGGCCGACGCTGTGGAGGTGCCGCGTTCCTTGCTCCACCCTCGCACGTATCGACGAACCGCATCATAGCCGCCGGCATAACCCAGGCCGCGAAGCTCTTCGAATAGCCGGATCAGCGTCAGCCGTTCCCGCGCCGCCTTGCTCTCATTCCCTGCCAGCAGCCGGTCAAGCTCGGCACTCCAGGCGCCCATCTTCGGGAGTGGCTGCGTCTCGCCCTCATACCGGAACTCCGTCGCTTGAGAACGAATGACCTTGCGAGCTTCCGCGATACGCCAAGTTCTCGGCAGATCGCCTTGATCGGACGACCATCAACAAAGTAGGCGCGACGGATCTTACCAATCGTCTCCACCACCAGCATCCCAACCTCGGCTTCCATGACTCGATGGAAGCCACTGTGGACCCTGATCCAGGGGTCCCGCTTGGGCTCTGACGCAATTTTGGTGCAGCTCCGATTATTCTGCGCCAATTAGTCTGGCTTGAAGCAGGTCGATTTTCCCGCGACCGTACATTTGACGTCTAACGAGTTTGAGGCGCGTGATCTGACCCTCAGTCTGCCCATTGGACCAAGGTGAAGTGATCGCCGCCCGCACTGCCGCTGGCGCGGGCTCGCTCGATCCATGGGGTAAGTCCCGCCTCAATCTTGCGCCGGACCATCAAGCGAAGACTGCGTCTTCCGCTGGCTGAAGATCGGGATGGCGTGACGCGTTTGTCGGCGGCGGAATTGTCGGCGCTGCTTGAGGGGCTTGACTGCCGGTGTGTCCACGCGGCACGGGAGACGATCGTCCCGACGAAAGCCGGATAATTGTGGGCCGCGCGAATCAGGGGCATCGAGCGCATCGTCAAGCTGGCGCGAATATGCGCTGATTGCCGGTGAGCGACAACCTTCCTGATGATCCCGAAACGCTCAAGGCGCTGCCGCTGGCAGCGCTTCACGAGAGCGAGCGGCTGCGCCAGATCATCAAGGAGCTGCAGCGTCATCGCTTTTGGCCGGAAGACCGAGACGCCTCCTGAGAAGCAGATGGTACTCGGTCTAGAGGATGTCCAACAGGTTGCGGCTTGTACGGAAGCCAGCCAGGACGAGACAGCTCCGGAAGGTCGCACCGAACGGGCGCGCAAGCGCCGCAACAATCGCGGGGCACTTCCGGCCCATGTTCCGCGGATCGAGGTCGTCCTCGACCCGACGACAAGATCTGCTCCTCCTGCCAAGGCGGACTGGATCAGATCGGTGAAGACAGGAGCGAGCGGCTGGACATGGTGCTGGCGCAGTTCCGCGTTGTCGTCACCCGACGCCCAAATACGCCTGCCGAGCCTGCGAAGATGGCGCATGCAGGCCGACGCTCTGGCCCGGCTGATCGAGGGCAGCCTGCCGAGGAAGGCAACCGTTCCCAGGTTCGGTCCGGACCGGAAGATCTATTCCCCGAAATTCGCAGGTTGCTGAAAGCGGTTTATCGCCAGTGCGACCAGTTGTGAGCCAAAATAGCGATCGCACGCAACGCACTAGCCGCTTTCACGAGTGAAGTGATGGGTTTGACGGTGCCGATCTCGTTTATTGGCATGGTGTCTATTCGTCGCAGCAGGCGCGCGAAGCTGCTCAATTGTCTGTTCAGCAGAGCGATGTCGACGTAGTCACCCGGCTCAACACTTAGCAGGTACTGCGGTATGGTGACGAGCGCGATGTTCGGGATGCCTTTGAGGTAGAGCGGCTGGCCTTCGCCGAATTGAATGAGCGCGTTTGGGGCTGACACTCTCGGTCGTTCGTCGGTTGTGCGCCACTCTGATTCGATAAGCGCAGCCAGCTGCGGAGTGGAGGCGTAGAGCAATTCGGGTTCGGGCTTGCCGGTCGGCTCGTAGGCGTCGTTGACAGGATCGTCCCGGTATTCTCGAGCGCCGAGGTGCTCCATCACGAGACCTGCCACCGCGTGGCGATTTCCGGGGCCGCCGGCCCACCACTCTGGGTGATCCCGCAACCAGCGCGAAGTCGCTTGGCCATCGTCAGTGAGCGCCGGAATCCGCAGGTGTCCAGCGGTTAACACGAACACGACGGTGCGCGCCAATGGTTGAGCGACCATCTGCCGGGCGAGTTCGACCAAACCAATGTGACCGTTCTCCTCGAGAATATTGGTACCGTCGCTGTGGCTCACCAATAGCACAGTTTGATGGGCTGCGCTGCGACCTTCTACAACCGCCCATATCGTGCGCATGGTGCTGTCTCGTTCCACCACGGCATCAACAATCAGCGTTCCCTGGCCGCCTCGTGAAGCGGCGGCGAGTACAAAGTCGGCCTCGTCTCCAGCCACGAAGACGGCTGGAATGTTCTGGTAGGGCAACGTGAACGGTAAATACTGTCCTTTGGCGTTGGCGGTGCTTATGCCGCGCCAAGCGAAGATCACCGCTTCGACGCCAGCTCGTCTCGCAGGCGTCAGGCCGAGGCCGGCGAGTGTAGCTGGGATCAGCGGCATAGTGGTCTTGCCCCATGCGCGAGCCCGGTCCCAAGTCTTGACCACCGCACCAAGCGGGAACTCACGATTATGGACCTCGACGACTGCAATTCCTCCGCGAGCTTTAGCCCATCGGGGTATTGGGCCCCGTAATCTATGCAATTGCTTTTCGATCCCTGGGGGGCCGGTCGTGCCGGAATAGGGAAAGACCGAAGAGATCGCTACGTCGCGTCCGTCGATATCGAGACGCAGACTGTTCCGGTTTTCGGCCGCCATGCTCCAACGATCGAAATGCAGAATGTCTTCGTGAACTCGCAGGCCGAAATCGGCCCACTGCTGTTTGACGTGCTCGATAAGTCGATCATGGGACTTTGAGCCGGAGAGTCGGGAGCCAAGCGACTCCAAGTACATCAGCTCGGCGCGGATGGTATCGTGATCCAAGGCAAAGAACTCCATACTGCGGATTTAGGTAGGGAAACGAAATGGTCCCGGAACAAAGTGATGCTTGCCTGGGCGGGCAATCTGCCGCCTATGTTCGGGAAGAGGTCGCAACTCGCTCCCACAACATCCATGCGCGCTCGCTGGCGAATCGGATGTATTTCGCGCCGCGAACTGCCAGGCTGTCCACCGCGACGGAATTCAGGACGCACCTTGCCGGATCGCATAAAGGACCGCCGCGAGAACTAGTCTCAGTCCCGGAATAGCTGCCGCACCCTTGCAGGACTTCTCTCACTTTTTTCCGGATCGTTTGGTATTATTGCAAGAGGTTGACTGGGCCGCCCTACGCAGCTAGTCGTGTCCTTTCTGCTGTGGTCGATGCGCAATGAAGTAGCAGGTGTCAGCCCGCGTTTAACGTCGAGCAAGGTGAACACGGCGGTTTAGCGCCGCGCGAACGGAATATTCCACCGTAAACACGACGTCGTCAGGCATTTCGCAGAATTGGCCGATGAAGGCGAGATTGCGCGATCCCTTGGGAATCACCTTCGGTCGGTCCGTCCCAGTCCGTGGCATGAACTGGGCCGTGATGTAGGGCATCATCGCGGTCACGACGCGCGAGCTGTCGAGAATGCGCGGAATACTGTCCGTAAAGCGCAAGTGCAAAAGCAACTCGATAAGGACTTCACGCCCCGTGCACTCTGACATGGGCCTATGGACGAAGTTACCGGGTTGGTCTGGGAACAGCCCGTAACCCCACCAGACCCAAACATTCTTCGGCTGTTCGAAATAGTGTGGCTGTGCGTTAAGGACAAAGGTCAGAAGCCGATTGGAATTCTTGATCGTGATCAGTCCGCCGTGCCCGGCACTGCTTCCGGTGAAGGCTTCAGGCCGATCGAAGAAGGTCGAATCATCGCCCGTGACCGTGAAGGACTCCCATTTGGATTTGGCATGACTAGAGACAAAGGCCGCGGGCTGACCGAAGTCCGGGCTCATGCTGGCCAAACGTTCCCATAGCTTCCAAGAGCTGCCGTTTCGCTCTCTGTTCAGAACCGGAACCGTGTCCATTGAGCCGTAGCTGGTGTCGGATGTCATCGACCCGTTCGTGATGAAAGCCAGATCTCGCTCCGTCAGATCTATAGCGCGATGCTCTCCGCCCTGCTTGTAGCGTAGGCACGTGGCAGTCTTCTGCCCGTGTTGGATCAAGACATCAATATCGGTGACCTCCGCCCCCTTCTCCAGCCGCACGGCTCGCATCGTCATCCTTCGGATTGCCCGTTGCGTCGAGGCTACCGCCAAAGTGCGCGGTCTCTCCGAACAGCACCACACTGGGGCCCATAAGCCCGCCCTCCTTGATGAGATAGGCCGCAGCCGCCAACGCGGCGATGCCCGTTCCGACCAAATAGGTTCTACGTGGAGCCGCCTGTGGAGGGGGCGCGATAACTGGGGCGCTGGGCACATGAGGTCCTCGGAGAACACAGGTCGTATCGCGTATGTCGATCCGGTGGTCGTCAGTTTCGGGCAATGGGGGGCTCCTGCTCTCCCCACGGTCTTCTTATTTGGATCTCTGACGTTGCGGAGCGTCAAATCGGAGGCTGGAGGAGTCAAGTAGTCTCCGGCACTCGCAGCAACCGTGATTTATTCAGCTTAACCGAGAGCTGTTCGAGTTTTCGCGAATGTGAACCCGCCCGGTGGGCTGACACTCCCACGCGCTTGCCGACGGACCAATGCGACGCATCACAACATAACCCATCGTCGGAGGAGCTGGGCCTACCCCTTTAGGTAGCTGTTGCCGGGACGAAGCGTCGGCAGGACAGCGCCCGCCGCACGCCTTGCTAATCCGCCCCTTACGCTGCTGAAGCCGCAAGGCGTCTACTCCGCGCAAGAGATTATCCAGTTCGTCGGATCGGCAGTTTGTTACCCTGCTGCCCGACAGGGAAACTGCGACCGTTCGGACGTGGCTTTCGAAGCAGCCCGCGATCAACATTCTCGCGAGATCGCGGTGGTGCAAAGACCGCCCCAGGTGAACGGATCGCGGCATCCGTGGTGCAGCCGACCTCCAGAGACAATAAATTGTTTAGCCCTGATCGATTCAAAGAAAGCATTTCGGGCGGAATGATCGATCGACGGCGATCTTGTCGCTGATCAGGATCGTCAAGGGGCCGCCGCTTCAGCTCCCGCGTCAGAATCCGCATCGATGTCGATCGGAACCGTCGGCCCCACAAACGACTGCTGGGCCGCCGCGCATGGTCCGTCGGCAAAGACGCGCCGTGCCTGACAGGGCGTTGCGCCAATTGAATTCAAACGGTCGGTCGCAGCACTCTGAGTTGGAAGTTGCTCAAGTCCGGAACCTCGAGTGAAAACTTGTTCGGGACCTCCTGGCGATCTCGTCAAGCAGCTTGCGCGCGTCGATAGGCGAGCCGGGCCCCTTCGCCCTTAATGGCGGCAGGCGCCACCGTCGACATCGACGACGGTGCTCGTCTGCTCGTTGCCGCGCCTGATGAGTGGGCACCAGCGTGCCCACTGTCACGCTGACACTCCATCATCGCTCGTTTCAAAATGTGCGGACCCGGTTCTGTACCAAAAGTAGTAGGTTCGTTGTCCGCGGTTCTCAGCTAGGTGACTATAGCCCTTCTGTGAGTAGTGAGAGCCGGCTCCGCAAAAACAGGTCGATAAGTGGAGTTTCTGCCTGACAGCGGGCACGCTGATGCCTGCAAATCAGGAGCGACGATGAGCAGAAGAGCACGCTGGAACCACACACCGGCCTTCAAGGCGAAGGTGGCGCTTGCCGCCGTCAAGGGCGACCGGACGATAGCTCAGCTGGCCGAGCACTTTGACGTCCACCCCAATCAGATCACGGCGTGGAAGGCGCAGCTGGGGGGTAGCGCTTCCGGAGTTTCTGGACCTGGCGGCGCTGCGCCGGCTACGCCTGGGATCGATGTGAAGTCGCTGCATGCCAAGATCGGGGAGCTGACGCTGGAGAACGCTTCCTAAGCTTTCGGCCTACTCCAGCATACACTTCGATACGCGGAGACAGCGGTCGTCTTATGTCGTCCGAATGGTTGTCCATTGTGAGTACCCTTGCAGAAGATGACTCTTCTAGCGGCGCTCACAAGACTGCGCACAAACAATCTGAAGGGCCTCGGTACCACGCTTACGATCTTGCGGCGGATGTCGCGGATGATCCGGCCCAGCCGGCTACGCAGGATACGCAACTGCCGCTGATGCCGCCTGAACTGTTTGGCATGGGCGTAGCGGCCGGCCATCATCGCGGCGGCCTTGGCGATGCGAGCATAGGATTGCCGCAGCCTGACGCCGTGCCTGATCGCCAGGCGGTTGAGCCCCTTGATGGCCGCATGCAGCAGCTTAGCATCGGTCGGAAAGGTGATGGCCTTCGGCTGCACCGTGGTGTCGACCGTAACCCGCTTGAGGTCCTGGCTGCGTAATGCACCGGCCTCGTGCGCTACCCGCAAGCTCTCGGCCAGCAGCAACTCCAGCTTGTCGCCAAGCCGCTTGCGCCAATGGCTCAGGTCCGAGCGCTCGTGCGGGAACGTGTGCTGAAAGAACTCTTCCCCGGTGAAGAACTGGAAGTATGGGTCATGGACCCAGCGCTCGCACACCCCCTCATCGGACAGCCCGTAAATGTGCTTGAGCAACAGCAGACCGATCATGAAGCGCGTCTCGATCCCGGGCCTGCCGTTCTCGCTGTAGAGCGGCGCGATCTCGCCGTCGATCCAGTCCCAATCGACCTTGCCGGCGAGCAGAACCAGCTCGTGCTTCATATTGATGATCTGGTCGAGCCGAGCCCGGAACAGATCGTTCGATCCCGTCGTCTTGTGCTTCTTCGGCCGCATCGTCCCCTCCGATGCAGACAAGGAATCATGCTTCCCGCTTCGAGGGAATCCACGAAAGCCAAATCGCAAGGTTCTGACGCCCAAAGCAGCAAAACCTTGCAATCTGGAAATGCCCCGTAGCCCAAATCGAGATTCCCGATCAGTGGCTTAGGCCTTCTTCACGGACGACTACGTAGTTTCTGGAAATGACCTACATCAATGATTGCTACCTTGAGAGACGAGCAGCGCAGGATTATCCGGCTGTTCGTGCCCCCTGTGAAGGAACGCTTTCGTTCTGGCGAAGATCAATATATCGTGGCGACGGCGCCACCCCAGCGATAGTTCACGCGGACCACACCGATATCGACGTCCTGACCGATACGGGCAGTCCCTGCAAAAGCGCCCACCGGAACACCCGGGATTCCTGTTGAAAAAAAGAAGTCTACGTCCCGGTGACCCATGAACAGATGGTCGTACTCAACGCCGATGGACCAGTTCGGAGCGAGGGCAAATTCCAGGCCCGCCCCTACCGTGCCGCCCCAACGAGTTTCGCTGCCGTTGTCAAAACTCAGCCCGGTCGCAATATCGGAGACCCGGTATTTGTCGCGGACAACCGCCGCGCCACCTTTCACATAGAGCAGCACGTTATTCCAGGCATGGCCGACTTGGCCCGTGAACAGGCCGAATGCATCAAGCTTGGACTCATCCTGGACGCCTGCAAAAGCGAGGTTGGCGCTGGAGCCCTTGAAATCGGCCCAGTTGCCCTGCGCCTCCAGGCCGAACACCGAGTTCGCTATCTGCCAGCGATAGCCGATTTGACCGCCGACCGTGCCTCCCGTCGCATTATGGCACCCCATGCTGACGGGCGGAGCGACGACCACGTCGCCAGAATTAAGCAGGTCCCAGCACTGATGCGCGGAGCCGCCGCCGCCATTGAAGCCGATGTACAAGCCGCTCCAATCATAGATTGGAATGACCGTCGGGGGCGCTTTGACGTAGGGTCGCGGGGCCAGATCAGCGGCAGAAGCAGGAGCAGCTAGCGCAATGAAGGCTACCGTGCCCAGCAGGACGTCTTTCATCTCCAAACCCAGCTTCATATCGATTTCCTTGATGATGGATTAATGAGGATTGCCATCTGACCATCTTCTCCATCAACTCCCAAGAGAGGTAGTTGACTGGGCGCAAGCGTTGCCTGAGCATCCGATGGATGGTCAAAAGTGCGGGCCTAGCCGGTCCCGGATGCTGTGGCCCGCAGGAACGCACTTGAGCCAATTTGTTTAGAACTTTGACTGCGAGGGCCCGCAGACCATCTTCACCGAGCTCCTCGATAGATACACGCGAGCCGACAGTGATATTCGCCCGACCTTCCAGAACACTGACACGGCTGAAGTAGATCTCCTGGCGTTAGCGCTCTCAAGGAAGCCGAACTCGCTGCCTGGATCGATCCGCTCCACGGCGCCAACCGGCTCTCCTTCAGGGGAATTTATATGGCCGCCGCCCATCAGGTGCTCTTGCATCCGTCGGCAAAGGAGATCCCCCACCGCGACGCGCGAATAGTGTTTCCATCGCATCGCGACCGCCAGCGCGCGGCTTTCGCTTTGCCCGGCAAGGCTTCCGATAACGCTAGCCGGTTCAACTCGAGAAAGCCGTTCCACGCCGTATCGCGAAAGTCTGCGAGCATCGGCAACAATGCGCGTTCGGCAAGATCGCCATTGCCCGCTTGCCTCGTGGAGAAGGCGCGGGCAATGTCGGGTTCGCGATTGCCGATCGAGAGACCGCACCATTGCGACCGGCAACCCCGTCGAGGTGGGCGGAATCGATGATCCGCAGCCGGCGACCTTCCGATTGCTTATGGACCGCAACCTCCCGCATGCCGTGGCCGATGCGCACCTCGCCGGCCGCAACCGTCACCGCGCGCGCTCGCCGATCAGCCGCCACGGGACCGAGTAGCTGTTCGTGTCGATCTCGACGGCACAATCGTTGCCGACGCCGCGGGCCAGTTCGCGCAGCGATCCGAACGACCCGCCGAGCGGCTTCAACCGGTGTGCCTCGTCAGGCGCAAAGCGAGATCGGCGCCCCGCCGGTCGTGCCGTGGATACGTACGTTCGCCACCTCACGCTCCCACTCTGGCGAGATGCGGCTCGAATGCCTCCCAGCTCGCGAAAGGAATGCCCCGCGATCGCGTTCTTCTTCACGTAGCCGACACCATTCTCCGTCTTACCCTTCGTGCGCGCCCGATACGGCGCGCAGGCACGAGGACGGAACCCCAGTGCTTCGCGAACGCGATGAGCTTGTCGTTAAACTGAACCGACCGGCTCACCGCATCGTGGCGCACCACGAGCGCGTGGGTTGTCCATCAGCACTTCCTCCGGCACGCCGCCGAAGGTCGTGAATGCACTCTCGAGCCCGGCGAACCAGCGCTCTTGCTTCTCGCCTCGAACGCACGAACATGCAGCCGCCGCGAATGCCCGAGTGTCGCCGAACACGAATGCTTTGATCTTCTCGCCGACCTCGACCAGACGCTCGCCGAAGTCGATCTGCAGCTGCCGGCCCGTAAGCATCTCGAACGGTGTCGTCGCCAGCGCTTCGGCCTTGAGCGCTTGGCGATAGGACTGCACGGCGCGTTGCAGCGTTCGCCGGCTGGCTGCCACGCCTTTCTGGGCCAACAGGTCCTGGTGCACCACATCCGCATTGCCGCGATGCCGAATGAACTTCTCGCGCAGCCAACCTTCGAGATCATCGAGCCGCTTCGGGCGCTCAGGCGACTTGAACGCCTTCACCCCGCCCGCCACCACGTAGTCCCACCCGCACTCCCTCAGGCGCATCATCTCCGCCACGTCATCCGGCGTCTTCATCACCTGCCCCGGGGATCAATCCACGACGAGCCTCTTTCTTTCACTCTCTCCTTGGCTCATCCAAGGAGAGAGCAATTCCTCGTGACGCCGAGGGAGCAGTTTTCCATGGCGCGCAACACCGCCCATGCACTTGCCGCGTGCCCAGGGGCGAACGAATAAATATTTAACGGCTGGACCTATTGCGGCCAAAGCTCCGGCTCGACGGGAAACGGATTGGTCGGGTTGGCTAGCCTGTGACTGTCAAATCCCAGTTCCGGTAGTTGAACAAGGGCGCAATATCATCTTGAACTCTCCTGCCAAGGTTCAAAGTCGAGCTTGACGAATGATAAGGGTTTCTCCTCGAGATCATTTCGGCGTGCTCCGGCCAGCCCAGCTTGTCGCCGTCCAGGGTCGCTGGTTCGAGTGGCTGGACATTCGCACCGAGACTTTCGCCCAGCTGCGCGATCCGGTGACGCTCGAACGAGCCTGGGTGCCCGTGAGCGCGATTACCGTTCCGCCAAAACCAGACTGGGCACCGACACATCCCGCGGTCGCCCAGGCTGGTCGCCCCAGGAAATGCCGGGACCGCCCTGATTAGTATCGCATTTCTGGAGCGGATCAAGGTTCATGCGCTCGACCTGACCATTGGTCCAGGGATTGCTTGATCCAAGGCAGCCTCGCGAAACATTGTTCTGACAATCGGGACCAGCTCACAGGTCGATAAGAGCGCCCCGTCGCCGACGGACCGTGTCGGTTAGGCTGCGGCGGATATAATTGCAGACCGCCGCGGCGAAACACTTGAAACTGAAATTGGTGGTCCGAAACGTCAGGTCACGTCCCAAGTGGGCCTGTTGACGGCAGCGCGAATGATGGTGCCAATCGATCTTGTAAGAGGCCTGATAGAACGTACCGACGTGTCGTAAGTCCGACAGTCCGCGTCAGAGACGCTTGGTCGTTTCTTCGCTGCTCCGCGCGCCATAATAATCATGACGCGCATGGTATCGGACGCTGACTACGCTAGAACGACCATGCGAGAATGTAGGGTGCGGCATGCCGCTGGGCTAGCGTTGATCGCGATGCGGCGGATTTGTAAGTGACCGTTGGATCGAGCAAGTCAACCATAACGTCCCCAACGTCGGACCGCGGATCTGCAGAACGCGCTCGAGCCACTCATCATCAATAATGATGCGTCTCTTCGGGTGATCCTGTGACGACGGCTATGTTTTGTCCTCGCGTTAGCGGATTAGGCCGGCCATGTCGTTTTGTTCGGCGTTATCGGGGCGAATGGCGCCATGGCGCGTGGAAGCACATTCGTTACGGCGCCGCCCGGACTTGATCGAGCACACCGTCGAAACGTTGCTCGGACAGCGGGTCTTTGGCATCTCACTTGGCTACGAAGACCTCAACGATCACGACGAGCTGCGGCACGATCCGCTGATGGCGGTGCTGGCGGGCAATCTTGCCGCCCGGCGCGAGGACTGCGCACCAGTGGCCGGCAAGTCGACGCTGAACCGGCTGGAACTGGGCCAGGAGGAACCTTCGCGCTATCACAAGATCACTTACGGTGCGGCGGTGATCGAGGCGTTGCCGGTGACGCTGTTCCTGGAGGCGCACCAGCAGCCGCCGAAGCAGATCATCCTTGATCTCGACGCCACGAGGACCCCCTGCACGGGCATCAGGAGGGGAGCGTCTTCCGCGGCTGTTACGACTGCTACTGCTATCTGCCGCTGTACGTGTTCTGCGGCCGGCATTTGCTGGCGGCCAAGCTGCGGCGCGCCGACATCGACGCCAGCGCGGGCAGCATCGAGGAGGTCGCGCGGATTGTGCGGCAAATCCGCGCCCACTGGCCGTTCGTGCGCATCGTGCTGCGCGCCGACAGTGGCTTTGCGCGCGAGGCGCTGATGGCGGGGTGCGAGCGGAACCGCGTCGATTATCTGTTCGGGCTCGCCCGCAACACGCGCCTGGTCGCCATGATCGAAGGGGAGCTTGCCGCGGCGAGAGCCGCGGCCGAGACGACCGGCCGCCCGGCACGCCGCTTCAAGGACATCCAGTGGCGTACGCGCGATAGCTGGAGACAGGAACGCCGCGTCGTCGCCAAGGCCGAGTGGACAACAAGGCGAGGCCAATCCGCGCTTCGTCGTCACCTCGCTCAAGCAGGCCGAGGCCGGCGCGCGGCAGCTCTACAGGACATCTACTTCGCGCGCGGCGAGATGGAGAACCGCATCAAGGAGTGCCAGCTCGATCTCTACGCCGACCGCACCTCCACAGCGACCATGCGCGCCAACCAGCTGCGGCTGTGGTTCGCCACGATGGCTATGTGCTGATCTGTGCCTTGCGGCTCTTATCGGCCTTGCCGAAACTACCGCGGACGCCACCTGCGGCACCATCCGCCTCAAGCCTGACCTATCCCACCCCGAAGAGCAATTGGCAGTGTGAGAAGTACGGGAAAGCGCCCCTCTGGGCCAATCAAGGGCCAAGGCGCTGGGAAGATTGCCTGCTGCAAACCAGCTAGGCCCGTCTGTCCGGGTGCTTGCCCACGTCAAGTCCGACATCGCTGTCATTAGTCGGACAAACCAGGAGGCAATGGAACACGAGTAGACACTGAAGTTGTCGGTCTTCTCTAGGCATGAACTCGACTTCTGCAGGAGATTGATGCTCATGTCGGCGTCGACGGCCGGCTGGCATCGCCATTGCATGTGGACCATTGGAACGGTTGAAGTCACCACTAGGCTCGTACAGCGTCGTCGTAGGCGTGGCCCACTCGCTAGATGGAATGAGCATCGATCGGGCAATCCGGTACCATAGCAAAACTACGAGCATATCGGACGGCGTCTACTCTAGAACTAGAGAGGATAAGCCATGTCGAAAGCTATTAGATTTTCCGATCCAGTCCAGTGGATCAGAGCGCAACGCGCGGAACTCGATAGTGCGGTCGTCGAAAGTCCCCTTACAGCTTGCGCCAAACGCTTCGCAGAAGCGAGCGCCGAGACCGCCAACATTCTGCATATAGCCGCATTGCGTCGCGCACAACGCATCTGCGACAGCCAGTCTAAGCGGCAGCAAGAGCTTTTAGTTGGGAGCGAACGTCTGGCTGAGGCTCTACGTGAGAAGCGCGATAAGGGAAACCTTGGCCTCGATTGGATGGAATACCTGCGCGATATCGGTGAGCGCGCGGTGTTGTGCATGGATACTCTCCGAGAGCGCGGCGACATCTTCCTCGAACATGAGGCGGCCGGCTGTCCGCCGGTCCTCTTCTACGAGTACGAGATCGTAATGGACGGAGCGGATTTACCCCTGAAATCTAATTACGTGTTGTTCCGCATCATTCCACCCCAAGGGGTCACGGTCGCCGAAACCAATCGCCCATTTGTAATCATCTGTCCGCGCGCGGGACACGGTCCCGGCGTGGGGGCCCATAAGGCTGACAGTCAGGTGGGCGTCGCATTGCGGGAAGGTCACCCGGTCTATTTAATAGCCTTCCGAAGAGAACCAGAGCAGGACCAGTACCTCTCTCACGTCACGCATGCTGAAGCGGCGTTTGTTCGGGAGGTCATGCGCCGCCATCCGCACGCCCCCGCCCCGGTCATCGTCGGCAACTGCCAAGCTGGCTGGGCCACCCTCCTCGTCGTCGCGACAAATCGGGACCTGACCGGCCCAATCGTCCTCAGCGGATCGCCAGTAACACCGACCTCCGGCAACATCGGCGAAAATACACTCCGCTACATTGCGGGAATTTTCGGCGGCGCTTGGCTACCGATGCTTTTATCCGATCTAGGCGGCGGGCTTTTCGACGGCGCTCATCTCGTACAGAATTTCGAAACCCTAAACCCCGAACGCCAACTGTTCCTGAAGTATGCCGAACTGTTCCGCGATGTGGACACGGCGCACGAGACCTTTCTTGCAACTGAGAGGTGGTGGGGCGGGTTCTGCCTGATGCGCGAGAACGAAATCCGCTGGATTGTTGAGCAACTTTTTGTTGGTAACCGGCTGGCGAGAAACAACGCATACGGCGAGCCGGAACGGCGGCATTTCGACCTCAAACGGGTTCGAGCGCCTATCATCATATTTACCAGCCATGGCGACAACGTTACGCCACCTCAGCAGGCTCTGAATTGGATCACCGAAGTGTATCAAAGCGAGGAGGAGATCCGCGTTCGCGGTCAGCAGATTGTGTATCTTGTGCACGACGACGTCGGCCATCTCGGCACGTTTGTCGCTTCGAGAGTAGTCAATAAGGAGTACAGTGAAGTTGCCACGACCTTGGAGGCTATTGAAGCACTATTACCTGGACTCTACGAGATGCGTATCAAGGACATTCAAGAAGACGGGGGCCGGAAGCGTTACAGCGTTGAGCTGGTCGAGCGCACCTTCGTGGATATTCGTGCGTTCAACGACGGCTATGACGATGATCGATCCTTTGCCGCGGTCGCCCGCGCCTCTGAAGCTCAGGCGCAGATCTATCATGCGGTTGTCCGTCCGTTCGTGCAGGCGGCAGTGACAGGTATTTCGGCAGAGGCCAGCCGAACCTTGCACCCTAAGCGTCTGGGGCGAGCGCTGCTGTCGTCCCAGAATCCCATGATGGCCGGCTACAAGGCCATTTCCGATCAGGTGCGGAAGTCGCGAGCGAAGGCCGCAGCCGACAATCCACTCCTCGCTGCCGAAGCGCTCTTTGTGCAGAGTTTGGAGCAGGCGATCGTTGCCTGGCGCGACTTGCGCGACATGGGCTACGAGCTGATATTCCACACGATATGGAGCAGCCCTTGGCAGCGTCTCTTAAGCAATCCCTACGAAGCTTATCTCAAAAGGACGACACTTGACCACTTGAGGCGGGAGCCCGAAGTCTCCATTGCGCTCAATGCAATTGCGAGCGGCGGGCTCACCGAAGCCATTATCCGCATCATAGTGCTGCTGGTGACCGATCGCGGCGGCTTCCGGCGTGACCGCCTGGCCCGCTGGTCACGTGTCCTGACCCAGGACGAACCCTTCCGCTCACTACCTTCCGATCGTCTGGCGGACATCACTCGTCAGCAGACCGCCATCGTCACCTTTGAGCCGGAGCAAGCAATCCAGACCCTGCCACTATTGCTGACCGACCCCAAGCAGCGGCAACTAGCCTATGCAGTCGCGTGCTATGTCCCCGGCCCCGTCGCGGAAATGGCTCCAAGCACGGTCACCCTCCTACAGCGCCTCGCCGAGGTGCTTGGACTGCCATCGAAGCTGACCGATGTGATCGAGGATCCCCTAGCGGCGTGAAGCTGGACTACAACGGAGCCAAATAACCAGGTGGAGTAACTCAATGAGTCGCGATCTGCGGGACGCCGCGCTTCAATATCATCGCCTACCCAGGCCGGGAAAGATCTCCGTGGTGCCAACCACGGCTATCGCAACGCAACGCGATCTGACGCTGGCGTATACCCCCGGCGTGGCGGAGCCGTGCCTCGCCATTGCGAAGGACCCGCTGCAGGCGCATGCGTTGACGGCGCGCAGCAACTTGGTCGGCGTCATCACCAATGGGACCGCCGTGCTTGGCCTTGGGAATATTGGCCCGCTGGCGAGCAAGCCAGTGATGGAAGGCAAAGCGTGCCTGTTCAAGAAATTTGCCGGGATCGACGCGTTCGACATCGAGCTCGCCGAAGAGGATCCTGACGCACTCATCGAGACGATCGCCAGGATGGAACCGACGTTCGGCGGCATCAACTTAGAAGATATCAAAGCGCCGGAATGCTTCTACATCGAGCGCAAGCTACGGGACCGAATGAAGATACCGGTCTTCCATGATGATCAGCACGGCACCGCGGCTGTCTTAGCGGCGGCGATGCTCAATGGACTGAAGCTGGTTAAAAAGAATATCGCTGAGGTCAAGCTAGTCTGCTCCGGCGCTGGCGCGGCGGCCCTTCCATCTCTCGATCTGCTCGTCAGTCTCGGGTTACGCCACGATGCAATCATTGTGACCGATGCGGATGGTGTTGTCTACGCGGGGCGCACGGAAAGCATGGATGACAACAAAGCGCGCTATGCTGTGATAACCAACGCGCGAACGCTGGACCAAATCATTCAGGATGCGGACATCTTTCTGGGCCTTTCGACTGGAAACGTGCTTTTGCCACATATGGTCAAGAAGATGGCGCGAGATCCGTTGATCTTCGCCATGGCCAACCCGACACCCGAAATAATGCCGGCGGACGGGCTGGCGGTTCGCCCTGATGCCATCATTGCGACGGGCCGTTCGGATTGCTCCAACCAGATCAACAATATCTTATGCTTTCCATTCATCTTCAGGGGCGCGCTTGATTGTGGGGCAACCACCATCAACGACCACATGAAGCACGCAACCGTCCGCGCGCTCTCGGAGTTGACGATGGCGGAAGTGCCGGAAGAGCTTGCGGTCGCCTACAACACGCGCGGGCTTCGCTTCGGTCGCGACTATCTAATCCCAAAACCGTTAGACGTGCGTTTGCTACAGGTGATCGCGCCGGCGGTAGCCCAGGCGGCCGCCGATAGCGGCGTCGCGAGGCGGCCAATCGCCGATATGAAAGCCTATCGTCAGGAGCTCAGCCGCTTGGTCTAGCAGTCTTGCAAGGCGATGCAGTCGGTGTTCTCTAAGAAAAGTGGCAAGCCGCTGGCTAGGTAGAGAGCGGCTGACCTTGCCCCGCGGGTTTAATCCGGTTTGAAGTGCGTTCTGGCCCACGACAAGGACCAGAGCATGAAGCGCAGCCGCTTTTCGGAAGAGCAGATCATCGGGATCTTAAAGGAGCATGAGGCCGGCGTGTCGGTCGCGCGATCTGTGCCGCAAGCATGGCGTCAGCGACGCCAGCGTCTACAAATGGAAGGCCAAGTGCGGCGGGCTGGAGGTCTCGGAGGCCAACCGGCTGAAGACGCTGGAGGATGAGAACACGCGGCTGAAACGGTTGCTGGCCGACGCCATGATGGACAACGCAGCCTTGAAGGACCTCGTGGGAAAGAATGTATGACCCGCCCCGCCCGTGCAAGGTCGTTTAATGAGGACGATGCAGTCTGCACAAATTATCCGGCCTCTTGCAAGTGGGCCGCTGTTGCGGCCAGGCCATGATGAGATCCGCGCGTGCCGTTCCCAGATAAATGGTTCGGGCTCGAAGCCCGCTTTTTTGCACAGGGTTTACGGCGCGCCGATCGACTGTTTCGTCATCATCTTCACGAACCTCGCAGTCTGGAACAAACGGGATCAGCTAAAGGCCGGATCCCGCCGTTCATAGCTTGCGCCGGGCTTGGTCATCACCACCCATGCGATCCGCGCAATCTTGGCCGCCAAGGCGACGGTGACCTTGTTAGTGTGCATGCGTGCCTGAAGTCCATCAAGCCACGCGCCAAGGCGGTATCGCGAGCGATTAAGATGAGTCACGCAGGACCGGGCGCCATGGATGATCATCCGGCGCAGATATCGATTGCCGCGCTTGCTTATCCCCAGCAGCTTCGTTTTGCCTCCCGTAGAATATTCTCTCGGGACAAGACATAGCCAAGCTGCCATATCGCGGGCCTTTTTGAACTGGCGGGCAGATCCAGCTGCGGCCAAAAGCGCCGTCGCGGCCAGCGGACCAATGCGCGGGATGGTCATCAATCGACGTGCGGTATCGCTTTGAGAGGCAATTGCCTCAATCTCGCGGTTGACCTCGGCAATCCGCAGCTCCAGCTGCCGCAGCTCGTCAAATG
>NZ_JBVVPQ010000077.1:0-31057 GCF_055811695.1 Bradyrhizobium sp. MI1.3
CCCAGATCCTCTTCAGATGTCTCTTAGAGAATCGCAGATTCGCGATTTACGCAAAGCCCTCGCAAGCGGGAGAGGTTAGGAGTTTGGAATGAAGCCGGCCGACATCCTCATCGCCATCCTGGTGGCGATCATCTGGGGGCTTGCCTTTGTGGCGAGCCGGATCGCGCTCGACGAATTTTCGCCGGAGCTGATGACGGCGATGCGCTTCACCATTGCCGCGGTCCCGTGCCTGTTCATTCGCAAGCCGAAAGTCGCCTGGTCGCTCCTGATCGCGATCAGCTTTACGCTCTTTCTCGGCCAGTTTCTGAGCCAGGCCTATGGCATCGCCCATGGCGTGCCAGTCGGATTGACTTCCGTCGTCGTGCAGAGCCAGGCTCTGTTCACGGTCGGCTTTGCCGCGATCGCATTCGGCGAGCGGCCGACGCCGGTTCAGACGCTGGGCATCGTCATCGCAGCCGTCGGGCTTTTGATGATCTGCGGCACGGTCGGCTATGATTTCAGCGTCGGTGCCTTCGCCGTGCTGATGATCGCGCCGGTCAGCTTTGCGCTCGGTAATATCCTGCTGAGGGGCGCTCGCGGCGTGCCGATGTTCGATCTGTTCGCCTGGTTGTGCCTCGCCACCGCGGTGCCGCTGTTCGCGCTCACGCTGGTCGTCAATGGACCGTCGCCGACCTGGCAGTCACTGATCCACATGTCGCTCACCGGCCTGATTTGCCTGCTGTTGATCGGCGGCATCTCCACCAGTATCGCCTATTGGCTGTGGGGCCGGCTGCTGCGTGACTATCCCACCGCGCAAGTGGTGCCGTTCGCGCTGCTGGTGCCGTTCGTCGGCTCGGCCGCGTCCAGCATCATGTTCGGCGAGCGCTTCGGTCCGCTGCGCCTTGCCGGCATGCTCACGGTGATCGGCGGTATCGCTGTGATGGTGCTGGCGAAGCGCCCCGAGGCGGTACCCCAGAGGACCGCAGCCGAAGGCCGCGTGAGGTAAGCATGTCCCAGTCGCTGCTGTATGCCTTCCTCGCCTTCATGGCCGTGATGTATTTCACGCCTGGGCCGAACAACATCATGTTGCTGTCCTCGGGGCTGACTTATGGCTTCCGTCGCACGATTCCCCACATCGCCGGCGTCGTCATCGGCTTCGCCTTCATGATTGCAGCGGTCGGCTTCGGGCTCGGCACAGTGTTCCTGGCTTATCCGATCCTGCAGACCATTCTAAAATATGCCGGTGCCGCCTACCTGGTCTACCTCTCCGCCGTGATCGCTTTATCGGGTCCGGCGAAGCCGGGCGAGGGAGACGGCCGGGGTCCGATGACCTTCCTGGGCGCCGCCATGTTCCAATGGATCAACGCAAAAGGCTGGGTGATCGTGATCGGCACCATCACCGCCTATGCGGCTATCGCCCAATTCCCGCTCAACATCGCGATCCAGACCTTGATCAGCCTGCTCGTGGGCACGGTCTCGACGGTAGCCTGGGTCTTCTTCGGCACCGCATTGCGGGCGGTCCTGACCTCCGTGCGGCTGGTCCGCGCCTTCAACATCCTGATGGCCATCCTGCTGCTGGCGTCCCTCTATCCCGTGGTCATGGATGCATGATGCCCCGACTTTCCATGCAGAAACGGGTTTCCCAGGGGGCCGAAAATGCTCTAGACAGCCCCCGAAATCCGCAAATTTCACCGTCCGAGACCTGACTGACAAGACCTGACCAACGGCCGATTTCGGCCCCTGAACGAGGAAACGACCATGCGTGTTTATTACGATCGCGACGCCGACCTGAACCTGATCAAGGGCAAGAAGGTCGTCATCGTCGGCTATGGCAGCCAGGGCCACGCCCATGCGCTGAACCTGAAGGATTCCGGCGTCAAGGACGTGGCGATCGCGCTCCGCAAGGGTTCGGCCTCGGCCAAGAAGGCGGAAGCTGCCGGCTTCAAGGTGATGGAAGTCGCCGAGGCCGCCAAATGGGCCGACCTCGTCATGATGCTGACCCCGGACGAGCTCCAGGGCGACATCTACCGCGAGCACCTGCATGACAACATGAAGAAGGGCGCCGCCCTCGTCTTCGCGCACGGTCTCAACGTCCACTTCAACCTGCTCGACCCGCGCGCCGATCTCGACGTTCTCATGATCGCGCCGAAGGGCCCCGGCCACACTGTGCGCTCGGAGTATCAGCGCGGCGGCGGCGTGCCCTGCCTGATCGCGATCGCCAAGGACGTCTCGGGTAACGCCCACGACCTCGGCCTGTCCTACGCCTCCGCCGTCGGCGGTGGCCGTGCCGGCATCATCGAGACCACCTTCAAGGAAGAGTGCGAGACCGACCTGTTCGGCGAGCAGGTGGTGCTCTGCGGCGGCCTGGTCGAGCTGATCAAGGGTGGCTACGAGACGCTGGTCGAAGCCGGCTACGCCCCGGAGATGGCCTATTTCGAGTGCCTGCACGAAGTGAAGCTGATCGTCGACCTGATCTATGAAGGCGGCATCGCCAACATGAACTACTCGATCTCCAACACCGCGGAGTACGGCGAGTACGTCACCGGTCCGCGCATTGTCACCGACGAGACCAAGAAGGAGATGAAGCGGGTTCTGAACGACATCCAGTCCGGCAAGTTCGCCCGCGACTGGATGCTCGAGAACAAGGTCAACCAGACCTCGTTCAAGGCGACCCGCGCCAAGCTCGCCGAACACCCGATCGAGGAAGTCGGCGCCAAGCTGCGCGACATGATGCCCTGGATCAAGAAGGGCGCTCTGGTCGACAAGAGCAAGAACTAACGGCAACGACGTGGTTACCGGGGGCGCGACGGAGCGCCCCCGGGCCTCCGTCCATCTTCGCCGGTTTCCCGCGCTTGCGCAGACGCCGGCCTTGGAATGACGTGGCGAGACGCCGTCCCGCCTCCGCGCGATCTCGCTAATGATCTTAGCTCACCTCGCACGCGAGGCGCCCTGCTGAAACCGGTTCTACACGGTAGTATGGTGCGTTTTTCTAAGCTTTTTCGAACATTGCGACACAGTTACTGCCGTAGTTCCGTACGATTACGGAGTGAATTAGCGATAGGCAACTCAACCAAATCTTAGTGCGACCGGGCGATGGTGGAAGCTGATCGCTCGAACCACAGAAATGTAATGCTGAGAGCTTGGCGAAGGCTGGCCGGGTCGCCGGGATCGTCCGTCACGATCCTGGGGCTGCTGTTTTCTTTCGTTGTCGTCACCCTGTTTCTGGTTGATCTGGCTGCTCGCTATCGAGAAGCGGTCGCCTCTGCGAAAACCGATGCTCTCAATCTTTCGGCCATCCTGGCCGAGCATGCCGCAGTGACGTTCGAAGACATCGATCGTGTCCTGCTCGAGGCGCAGGCAATCCGCAACGATTCCTTGTCCGGAAAATACGCCGACGCCGGCGCGGCCAACACCGCGCTCCGTCAACTGGTCAAGAGCTCGTCGATCCTGGTCGCGGTTGGTTGGACCGACGCATCCGGAGCCGTCGTTGCGCACTCCTACGACCGTGCGCCGCCGCGCGGCAACATCTCCGAAATGCCGCACTTCATCGCGCAACGCGATGGCGCTGGCACCGAGTTGTTCGTTGCGCCGCCCTATCGGTCGGCAGGCGGTGATAAATGGTTCAGTGCGGCGTCGCGCCGGTTGAACAATTCGGATGGGAGCTTTGCGGGCGTCGTGACCGCGCCATTGGATCAATCCTATCTGTTGAAGATCTATCGCAAGATCAATCTGGGCCCGGGCGGCTCCGTCGTGTTGATCCATCGCAACGGACGGATCCTGGCGCGCGTGCCGGAACAGAAAGATGTGCTGGGCATGTCTGTTGCTGGCGGCCCGATGTTTACCCAGTATCTGCCAGTCTCGGAAGCGGGCTCATACGAACTGACGAGTCCCGTCGACGGCATCAACCGCATTGCGGCCTACAAGGCCGTATCCGGGCTGCCGCTGGTTCTGGTCGTGACCTATTCGCGTGATTACGTGCTGCAGCCGTGGTATCGGCATCTCTACACCTTCGGCCCGCCGGCTGCCGCGATCGTCACCATCATCCTGATCGGAACCTTGCTGCTGCGACGGCAAACAAACGCACTCGCGGCCGCGAGTTCCCGTTTCGACGCGGCGTTGAGCAACATGCCGCATGGGCTCAGCATGTTCGACGCCGATGAGAAGCTGCTGATCGCCAACAGCCGCTATCGTGAGATGTATGATCTCACTGAGGCGCAGGTCGAACCTGGAACGCCGCTCGGCAGCATCGTCGGCCACTACAAGAGCGCCGGGGGTGATCTCGACGTCAAGGAATTCCTCGACGGCGCAAGACACCGGACTCCGAAGATCGTCATGCTCGCCGATGGCCGGATCATCTCGATCGTGCGTACGCCGATGCAGGATGGTGGCTGGGTCGCGACCCATGAGGACATCACCGAGAAGCGGCGCGACGAGACCTTGCTGGCGGAAAATGCTGCCGAGCTAAAACGCATCAACACGCGTTTCGACGTCGCCATCAGCAACATGTCCCAAGGGCTCTGCCTGTTCGATGCAGACAAAAACCTCGTGGTATCGAATAGTCGCTATCAGCAGATGTACGGTCTGCCCGACGAACTCGTCAGGCCCGGTACGCCCCTGCAACTCATATTGCAGCACTACGTGGATCGCGGCGAAGCCAGTCCGCTCAGCGTCGACCAGCATGTCCGGCTGATGCCGACCCAGCGCCAGCAGGACTACGAGCTGAGAGACCACCGGCAGATACTGATCCAGCGCAAGCCGTTGCCGGATGGCGGCTGGGTCGCGACGCACGAAGACGTCACCGAGCAAAAGAGCGCCGAGAGAATGTTGGCGCAGAAGGCCGCTGAACTCGAGGCGATCAACATGCGCTTTGATGCCGCCCTCAACAACATGGCTCAGGGGCTTTGCATGTTCGATGCGGAGCAGAGGATCGTGGTGTCGAACGCGCGCTATTGCGACATTTACCATATTGACCCCGATCGGATAAGGCGCGGAACCACACTGGCGCAAATTCTCGAATATCGCCGCGAGCAAGGCACGCATTTCGTCGATGTCGCGCCGGAGGTCTATCTCGATCAGAACGTCAAGCAGCTCAGTGAGACGCGGGAGCTTGCGGACGGACGGGTGATCGCGATTGCTCGCCACATGATGCAGTACGGCGGTTGGCTCACGACCCACGAGGACATCACCGATCGGGCGAGAAACGAGAAGCGGATCGCATATCTGGCCCAGCACGATCTGCTCACCGGCTTGGCGAACCGCGCCGTGTTTGCGGAAAAGCTCGATGAAGCGGCAAGGCGGTCGCAGCGTCGTGGCACGACGTTTACCGTGCTGATGCTCGATCTCGACAGGTTCAAGCTCGTCAACGATACGCTCGGTCACGCCGCAGGCGATCAGCTGCTGATCGAGGTCGCGCAGCGACTGAGCTCATCACTGCGAGATACCGATGTGCTGGCCCGCCTCGGTGGCGACGAATTTGCGATCATCCAGGAGAACGAAAGCGATCAGAGAGAAGGTGCCATCGCGCTGGCGCTGAAGATCATTCGTCTGGTCGAGCAACCGTTCGATCTTGGCAGCAACCGTGTCAGCGTCGGTACCAGCATTGGCATCGCGTTCGCGCCCGAGCACGGCATCGACGCGGAGATATTACTACAGAAGGCGGACGTCGCGCTCTACGCGACGAAATCCTCAGGCCGGAATGATTTCCGAATCTTCCAGCCGGAAATGACCGTGGCTGCCGACACACAGAAGTCGATGGAGGGCGAGTTGCGGGAGGCGATGGCCCGCGACGAGTTCGAGCTGCACTACCAGCCGGTGATCGAGGCCGGAACGCGCGCGCTGACCGGGCTGGAATGCTTCGTGCGATGGCATCATCCATCGAGGGGCGTGCTGGCGCCTTCGCAGTTCCTCAATGTCGCCGAGCAGGCTGGATTGATGCTGCCGCTCGGTGAATGGATCTTGCAACAGGCCTGCCTGGACGCGGCCGCTTGGCCGGCGCACATCAGAGTCGCCGTCAACATGGGTGCCGCCCAGTTCCACAGGAGTAATGTGCTCGACGTCGTGCTGTGCGCGCTGGTTGAATCGGGATTATCGCCCGAACGCCTCGAACTCGAAATTCCCGACGCTGCGCTCTTGGGCGGGAATCCTGCGGCTCACTTGCTTGCGGTCCGACAACTGAAGAACCTCGGTGTCGGCGTCGTCCTCGACAATTCCGGGCTAGGCTATTCCGCGGCCAGCTACCTCCAGAGTTTCCCATTCGACAAGTTCAAGATCGACCGGGCGATCGTGCGGGGCTGCACGACGCGAAGGGATTGCGCCGCGGTCGTCGCCTCCGCTGTGGCATTGGGGCGCGGTCTTGATGTCACGACGGTGGCCAAGGGCGTCGAGACCCCAGCGCAGTTGGACGCCCTCCTTGCGGCAGGAGTGGACTACGTACAGGGCTATCTGATCGGACGGCCCGTGCCGAATTCCGAAATCTGTTTCGATTCACCGTTACAGGCGCGAAACGTCGCGTGATCCCATGACCTCCGTCGAAATACATGCAACTCAACCGCCAGGACACGAGAGATGACTCTGGAGAACGGTCTGATCGACCGGCTCGAGATCGCACTGGCGAGCCGGGAGCTGTCGAAGCGCGCCGAACTCCTGCGCCAGGTCGCCGATCTCTTCGTGGTCGGCTCAGGCAAGTTCACCGACGAGCAGATCGACCTGTTCGACGAGGTGATGAGCGCGCTCCTCAAGAATATCAAATGCGCCGCGCGAGCGGCGTTCGGGAGCCGGCTTTCAGGATTGCCCGATGCGCCGCGTCGGACGATCCGCTTGCTGGCCTTTGACGACGCGCCCGAGGTGGCGGCGCCGGTCCTGGAGCACTCACCACAGCTCGACGAGGCGAGCTTGGCGGAGAATGCGCGGACCAAGAGCCAGGATCATCTGCTGGCTATCGCCGGCCGCAGCCTGTTGACGGAACCCGTCACCGATGCCCTCCTCGAGCGCGGCAACAACGATGTCGCCATGCGGACCGCCGGCAACGACGGCGCCAGCTTCTCGACTAACGGAATGTCCAAGCTCCTCAGCCGGGCGCGGGACAATGGCGCGCTCGCGATGTGCATCTGGGCTCGGCCCGATATTCCTCGTGAGACCATGTTGAAGTTGTTCGTCCATGCATCTGAGATGGTGAGATCCAAGCTGGAGGCAGCCGATCCCCGCCAGGCAGCTCTGACCCGGCGTGTAATTGCGGAGGGCTCCGATGAGCTGCAAGCGATGGCGCGGGCAGGCTCCAGCGAGCACGCCCGGGCGTTGGCCGAGGTGACGTCCTTGTATTCGAGTGGGCAATTGGACGAGGCACGCGTACTCGGCTTCATCGGCGAGCGAAGCTTGGACAAGACGGCTGTCGCGCTATCGCTCATGAGCGACCTGCCGATCGGAGCGATTGAGCGTGCGCTGGTCCGTTCGCAGCCCGAGCAGATTCTCATCCTCGCGAAGGCGATCGGTCTGTCCTGGGACACCACGAAGGCGATCCTGACGCTTTACCCCGGTGCGGCTCACGAGAGCCGAGAGCGATTGGAGCAGTGCTTCGCGAGCTTCCTTCGGTTGAGTCCAAATACGGCGAAGGCTGCACTCCAGTTCTACAGGCTCCGTGAGCGTGCCGGCCCGGGTCCTGTCCACTAACGGCATTGCGCCCCGGCACCTTTCCCCTGCATGATGCGGGAGCTCTTGGGGGGAAAGACCATGCGATCCGTCGTCATCACCGGCGCGTCCACCGGCATCGGCTGGGCCATTGCGAAATTTCTGGTCGGGCGCGGCTATCGTGTTTTCGGTAGTGTCCGCAAGCAGGCCGATGCGGATCGGCTCATGGGTGAATTCGGTGCGAACTTCACGCCGCTGCTGTTCGACGTCACCGACGAGGCGGCGGTCCTCGCCGCTGCGCGAAAAGTCCGCGAGGCTCTGGGCGGTGAGACGCTGGCCGGTCTCGTCAACAACGCCGGCGTCGCGGTGGCCGGTCCCGTGCTCGAATTGTCGGTCGACGACTTCCGCCGGCAGATGGAGGTCAACGTCATTGGCCCGGTCGTCGCGACGCAGGCCTTTGGGCCGCTGCTCGGCGCCGACCCGTCGCTGAAGGGACCGAAGGGCCGGATCGTGATGATCAGCTCGGTCGCGGGCAAGAACGGCAATCCGTTGTCGGCGCCTTACAGCACCTCCAAGCACGCCATCGAAGGCCTGTCGGAGAGCTTGCGCCGCGAATTGATGCTGTTCGGCATCGACGTCATCATCGTCGCCCCCGGCGCGGTGAAGACGCCGATCTGGAGTAAGGCCGAGCAGATCGATCTCTCGGTCTACCAGAACTCGCCTTATCTGCCGGCGCTGAACAAGGTCAGGGCGTTCATGATGAAGCTCGGCGAGACCGGGCTGCCGGCCGAGCGGATCGCCGAGGTCGTTTTCGAGGCGCTCACCGCCGAGAGGCCCAAGGTTCGCTACCAGATCACGCCGGACCGGATGCGGCATTTGATGACGGCCACGCTGCCCAAGCGTGTGGTCGACCGCATCATCGCCAAGCGACTCGGGCTGCTGCCGCAGGGCTGACCGACGTTCAGCCGCCTCGGCCGCACGTCGGGCCGCGGTTTCGCCGGGGGCATCATTCCGGCACTTCCCCAACCGCGGCGCGTTCATGTCAGCGGCGGCCGAGGAGGCGCAGCCGCGCTTTCGGGCCGAGATCGAGGTGGCGCTGGAACAGGCACCCGCCGCCGACCCGGAGGAGGCGAGATCGAGCGGATGGCGGAGAGGGTCATCGACCTCTTCATCGCGGGCATCGCCAAAGCTTAAGCGTGGCTGGCCCATGCGGCCCATTCGCCCATCGCTAACATTAAGCGAAGGTCGGATCGCGACACGCGTTGCTTGTCCGTGACCGTTCAATTACAGTTTTATGACACGGTGCAGGCCTTCCGGCTGCGCCGAACGCCGCAGGCCCGGTCAGCCGGCTCGGCATCACCGTGCCGGACCAGCAGTTGCGTGTCGTCGATGGCGTCCGCGCCCAATCCAGGTCCTTCTGCCACGACCGCCGTACTGGCGAGCGTCGCCGCGCTCGGCATCTGGCGGCTGCTCGCGGTTGCGGCGCCGCATCTCGCCGCGCTCGTCCTGATGTACGAGACCGAGACGGATTTCGGTGCACGGCTCTCCTTCGTGCTGGCCTGGGGCATCCTCAACTTCTTCTGGATCATGCTGCTGCGGCGTCCGGCGCTCTCGGGTGCGCTGTCGCTGACCATGGTCGTGGTGCTGGTGCTGCTGTCACGGCTGAAGCACGACGTCGTGCAGATGACGGTCAACTTCATCGACCTGATGATGATCGACCGCGACACGGTCGCGTTCCTGTTCACGATCTTCCCGAATTTGCGCTGGTCGGTGATCGGGGCCGGCCTCGTCACGCTGCCGCTGATGTATGCGCTGTGGTGGCTCGACCCATTCCGCATCCGCAGGCTGCCGGCGCTCGCCTGCAAGCTCGCCTGCCTCGCCGCGCTGGTCGGCTATTCGCTCTATCATCCGGACGAGGCCTGGCGCGGCTATTACGACGACGGCTATCTCTCGAAGTTCTTCCGCTCCGGCGTCAGCGCGGTCTCCGACTTTGCGCAATACGGCTTTATGGAGTCGGCCGCTTCGACCAACGAACGGCTCAACATGCCGCTGGTCGATGCCTGCCATCCCGCCGGCCGGCGGCCGAACATCATCATGGTCCATGATGAATCGAGCTTCGACATCCGCGCCGCGCAGGGCATCAAGGTGCCGGCTGGCTACGGCAGCCATTTCAAATCGTGGGACGGCAAGGAGCGCACCTTTCTGGCCGAGAGCAATGGCGGGCCGAGCTGGTTCACCGAATACAATGTGCTCGCGGGGTTGTCGTCGCGTTCGTTCGGCCGCTTCGCCTATTTCGTGACGCGCATCGCAACAGGCCGTGTCGAGCGCGGCCTGCCGCTGGCGCTGCGCCGCTGCGGCTACGATACGATGTCACTCTACCCCGCCTATGGCGGCTTCATGGCCGCGCGCAGTTTTCAGATGACGACCGGCGTCGAACGCTTCCTCGACTCCAAGGATCTCGGCGCCAAGGATGTCGAGCCGGATAGCTTCTTCTACGACAAGGCGCTCCGGCTGATGGGCGAGCGGACGCCGAACAAGCCGCTGTTCACCTTCATCTACCTCGGCGCCAATCATTTTCCGTGGGAGACGCGCTTCCGCCCGGATCTGCTGCCGAACTGGCCCGCACCGGGCAATGTGCCGTCCATCGACGAATATCTGCGCCGGCAGGCGATGAGTGCCGAGCAATACAAGGCTTTCCTCGCGGGCCTGAAGAAGAAATTTCCCGGCGAACCCTTCCTGATCGTGCGCTACGGCGATCATCAGCCCGAGTTTGCGCCTGCTATCCTCGAGCCCGGGCTCGACGAGGGTGCAATCGGCAAAAAGCTCGACGCCTACGACCCACGTCTCTACGCGACCTACTACGCGATCGACGCCGTCAATTTCGAGCCGGTGAAGAGCGAGGCCGTGATGGACACGGTCGATGGCCCGTATCTGCCGCTGGTCATCCAGGAAGCCGCCGGCATCCCGCTCGATCCGTCCTTCGCCGAGCAGAAGGAGATCATGCTCCGCTGCAAGGGCATCTTCTACGGCTGCAAGGACGGTGCCGAAGCGCGCCGGCTGAATCGGCTGCTGATCGATGCGGGGATGATCCGGGGGTTGTAGCGTCTTTCCAACGTCGTCGAATGAATGGCACGGCCTACCGCCCACCCACCTTCTCCCACAACCACCTCGCCACCGCATCCGGCGACGAATTCGCATCATTGCCGGCGGCGCGTAAATTGGCTTCGCGCATGGTCGCGATGTCGATCTTGCCGAGCAGCGGTTTCAGCGCGGCCCGCAGCCTCTCGTCGCCGGCGCGTTTCGGAGCCAGCAGCAGGATGGCATCGTAGGGCGGGATCGCGTGCCTGGGATCGTCGAGCGCAACCAGATCGTATTTTGCGATCAGCCCGTCGCTGGTGTAGCCCGCGATGACATCGACTTCGCCGCTGGCGACCGCCGCATACATGAAGTCCGGCTGCATCTGGCGCTGGGCGCGGAACGAGAGGCCATAGGCCTTTTGCAGCGCCGCCCATTCGGGTCGCGAGAAGAACTCATAGTCGCCGGCGATCGACAGGGTCGAAGCATGCGCGGCGAGATCGGCGATGGTGCGGATGCCAAGCGCCTCCGCCCGCTTCTTCGGGATCACCAGCGCATAGGCATTCTCGAAACCGAGCTCGCCGAGTAACGTGATGTTCTCCTTCGCAAGCGTCGTCTGCAGCTCCGCCAACAGCTCCGCGCGCGGCTTGATGTCCGTGCGGTGAAGCTGATTGGCCCAGAGCGTGCCGGAATAATCGACATAGAGATCGATATCACCGGCCTTCAATGCCTCGAAGATCACGCTCGAGCCGAGACCGGATCGTGCGACGGCGGAAAGACCGACCGCCTGCAGCCGGTCCCGCATCAACGCCGACAGCACGTACTGCTCGGCGAACGTCTTGGCGCCCACGACATAGCTTTGCGACGAGCGCCCCATCGTCGGCACCAATGTTGCGGCGACCAGTGCCGCGATCCCGGCCGCGCCAAGCGCGGTACGCACGCGGCTGCGCCGGCGCACGCCGCTCTCGATCAGGCCGAGCAGTTGATCGACGGCGAGCGCCAGCAGGGCCGAGGCAAAGCAGCCGAACAGCACGAACACCCAGTTCTGGGTCTGGAGCCCGGCAAAGATATAATTGCCGAGGCTGGTCTGCCCGATCGGGGTCGACAGCGTCGCGGTGCCGATCACCCACACTGCGGCGGTACGGATGCCAGCCATCATCACGGGGAGGGCCAGCGGCAGTTCGACCATCACGAGCGACTCCCGTGCGGTCATTCCGACGCCTTTGGCAGCCTCGATCAGCGCGGGATCGATGCCGTTGAGGCCGGTGATGCCATTGCGCAGCACTGGCAGCATCGAATAGAGCGCCAGCGCCAGCATCGCCGGCAGGAAGCCGAAAGCGGAGAAGGAGACGCCGAACCAGGCCAGCGCCAGGGAGGCCGCGAGCAGCAGCAGCGGATAGAACAGCGCGAGCAGCGCCAGCCCGGGCACCGTCTGCACGATACTGGCGAGCGCGAGCAGGACGGCGCGCGGGGTGGGGCGGTTGCGCGTCAGGATCGCCAGCGGCAGGCTGACGATCAGGCCGAGCGCAAGTGCAGCGAGACTCACCCGGACGTGGTTGCCGAGATAGTCGGGCAAATGCCCCAGCGCCTCGCCCCAGCGCGGATCGGTGAAAAGGCTCATGCCGCCCCGCTCTGTAGCAGCAGCGCGTTCAATCGCTCGACCTGGCGTCGCGGCGTCCGCAGCAACTCCAGTACGTAGGCGTCGCTGCTTTTCGAAAGCTCCACTGGCGTGCCCTGCGCGAGCAGCTTTCCGCCGCGCATCACCGCGATGCGGTCGGCCAGCAAAATCGCTTCCGTCATGTCGTGGGTGATCATCACGGTGGTCAGGCCGAGCTTGCGGTGCAGCTCGCGAAAATCGTCGCCGAGCGCATCGCGGGTGAGGGGGTCGAGCGCGCCGAATGGCTCATCCATCAGCACGATCCGGGGCCGTGCCGCGAGCGCCCGCGCCACGCCGACACGCTGGCGCTGGCCGCCCGAGAGCGCATCCGGCAGCCGCTCGCGGTGCGCGGCCCGGTCGAGCTGCACGAGTTCGAGCAACTCATCGACCCGCGTTGCGATATCTGCCGCCGGGACGCCGAGCAGTTTTGGCGTGATTCCGATATTGTCGGCGACGCTCAGATGCGGGAATAGCCCGCCGCTCTGGAAGACGTAGCCGATGCGGCGGCGCAGCGCGACCGGATCGACCGATTGCACGTCGTCGCCCTCGACCGTGATCGTGCCGTCATCGGCCTCGATCAGGCGGTTGGCGAGCCGCAGCAGCGTCGTCTTGCCCGACCCCGAGCCGCCCACGACGGCCACAAACTCGCCTTCGGCAACGTCGAGTGACACATCGTCCACGGCCTTGAGCGCGCCGAAGCTCTTGGTGACGTGGGCATAGCCAATCATCGGCCTGGACGGCATCGGGCGGGTCTCACTGCGCTGACCCGCCCCAAGGAGGGAGGGAGGAAGGGAGGGATGACAACGCCCATGCGTACCACGCTTGGCGGCTTGATTGAACTTGGCCGCGCGAGCGGCTAAGGCATCGGGCCAAGTTCGGAGGGAACACATGATAACGCCTACGGCAGTGGCGCTGGACGACGCCAAGGTCGCGTTCCAGCTAGGGGACGGGCGGGTCTATACGGCGGTGGAGAAGGCGCATCTGACGGTCGCGCAGGGCGAGTTCGTCGCCATCGTCGGCCCGACCGGCTGCGGGAAATCGACCCTGCTCAACGTCGCGGCCGGGCTGCTCAAGCCGGCTGCCGGGAGCGTCAAAATATTCGACCAGCCGCTCGCCGGGCTGAACCGGGATGCCGGCTATCTGTTCCAGGCCGATGCGCTGTTCCCCTGGAAGACCGCGCTCGACAATGTCGCGATCGGGCTCGAAGTCAGCGGCACGCCGCGTAGCGAGGCACTCCCGCGGGCGCAGAAATGGCTGACCTCGGTCGGCTTGGGCGCCTTCGCCAACCGCTATCCTCACATGCTCTCCGGCGGTCAGCGCAAGCGCGTGGCGCTGGCGCAGGTGCTGATCCGCGATCCAAAGATCCTGCTGATGGACGAGCCGTTCGGTCCGCTGGACGCGCAGACCCGGCAGGTGATGGGCAACCTGCTGCTCGACCTCTGGAACGCCGACCGCAAGGCCGTGCTGTTCGTCACCCATGATCTGGAAGAGGCGATCGCGCTCGCCGACCGCGTCGTGATCATGTCGGCGGGGCCGTCCTCCCGCATCATCGGCGACTGGCGCGTGAGCCTGCCGCGCCCGCGCGACATTTTCGAAGTGCGGCTGGACAAGGAATTCCATGCGCTTCATCGCGAGATCTGGAGCGTGCTCAAGGACGAGGTAATGAAGGGCTATGCGCAGTCCACCCAAGCGGCGGAGGCGGTGTGATGTCGCGCGTCACTCTCCTTGCGCTGCAAGTGCTGGTCGCGGTGGTCTGCCTCGCGCTGTGGCAATTACTCTCGACCGTGCCCGTGTTCGGCAAGATCCTGCTACCGCCGTTCTTCTTCTCCAATCCGGTCGATGTCTTCGCCCAGATCGTCAAATGGTTCTCGTCCGGTGTGATCTGGAAGCATCTCGGCATCACGCTGACGGAATCGATCCTGGCCTTCGTGATCGGATCGGCCGGCGGCGTGTTGATCGGCTTCTGGTTCGCGCGCCAGCCGCTGGTCGCCGCGGTGTTCGATCCCTACGTCAAGATGGTCAACGCTCTGCCGCGTGTGGTGCTGGCGCCGATCTTCGCGCTGTGGCTTGGGCTGGGCATCTGGTCCAAGGTCGCGCTCGGCGTGACGTTGGTGTTCTTCATCGTGTTCTTCAACGTATATCAGGGCGTCAAGGAGGTCAGCCGTACCGTGCTCGATAACGGCCGCATGCTCGGCATGAGCGAGCGGCAGCTGATGCAGCACGTCTATTGGCCCTCGGCGCTGTCGTGGATGTTCTCCTCGCTGCACACGTCGGTGGGCTTTGCCGTGGTCGGTGCGGTCGTCGGCGAATATCTTGGATCGGCGGCGGGGCTCGGCTATCTCATCCAGCAGGCTGAAGGCATCTTCGACGTCGCCGGGGTGTTCGCCGGCATGTTCGTGCTGTCGGCCTTCGTCATCCTGATCGACTTTGGGGTGACATTGGTGGAGCGGAGGCTGCTGGTCTGGCGGCCGACCGTGGACGGGCGCGGCTAGGCCGAAAGGGGCCCGCGCGTCGCGCGAGCCCGGATCGCGAAAGTTCAATCCAGCAACTTGGTGTCGTCGGGCGCCTGCGGCGGCGTCTTGATCGCGATGGCCTTGACCTGTCCGCTGATCGGCTTGGTGCCGCCATGCGGCGTCCCCTTCGGGATGATCACGAGGTCGCCCGGCTTCACCGTGACTTCCTTGTCGCCGAACCAGATCGTGCCGGTGCCCTCTAAAATGTACTGGATCTCGTTGGTGTTGGGATGCATGTGCTTGGGCACATTGCCGACCTGGATCGAGATGGTGGCGCCATCGGCGCTCGCGAACATCTTGGAACGGAAGCCGACGGCGTTCGCGTTTCCGAGCGCGTCGCCCTCCATCTCGCTGGTATGGATGATCTGCGGAGTGATGTTTTCCGCAGCCAGCGCCGGCCGCAGCAGGTGGGTTGCGCCGCACCCGGCGGCAAAAGCGGTGGCGATCGACAGTCCGATTGCAAGGCGATTCATGGATGATCCTCCCCATCAAGAATTGTTCTTGTGGGCTCATGCTATTGCGCCGAAAGGCCGATGGCCAGCGCCTTCGGTCCTGCTTCTCAAGCCAGTCCCGCTGCTCTATGGTGCCGCCAGCCGAACGGAGGAAACCAATGAAGAACACGATAGCCAGGCTCGCGGGCGCGCTACTCGCGCTGACGCTCACCACCGGTCTTGCCGCGGCGCAAAGCAAGGTCACCATCGCGATCGGCGGCGGCTCGTGCCTGTGCTATTTGCCGACGGTGCTGGCAAAACAGCTCGGCGAATACGACAAGGCCGGTCTCAATGTCGAGCTCGTGGACCTCAAGGGCGGCTCGGACGCGCTCAAGGCCGTGCTCGGCGGCAGCGCCGACGTGGTCTCCGGCTATTTCGACCATTGCGTCAACCTCGCGGCCAAGAAGCAGGAGCTTCAGGCATTCGTCGTCTATGACCGCTATCCCGGCCTCGTGCTGGTGGTGTCGCCGTCGCACACCAACGAGATCAAGTCGATCAAGGACCTCGCCGGCAAGAAGGTCGGCGTCAGCGCGCCCGGCTCCTCCACCGACTTCTTCCTGAAGTATATGCTGAAGAAGAACGGCGTCGATCCCGCCAGCACCGCCGTGATCGGCGTCGGCCTCGGTGCCACAGCGGTCGCCGCCATGGAGCAGGGCCAGATCGACGCGGCCGTGATGCTCGATCCGTCCGTGACCGTGCTCCAGGGCAGCCACAAGGATCTGCGCATCCTCTCGGACACCCGCACGCAAAAGGATACGCTCGAGACCTTCGGCGGCGAATATCCGGGCGGCGCGCTGTACTCGACCGCGGCCTGGGTCGCCGGCCACGAGAAGGAGACGCAGGCGCTCACCAACGCGATCCTGGGCACGCTCGCCTGGATCCACTCGCACTCGCCCGAGGAGATCATGGCGAAGATGCCGGAGGAGACGGTGGGCAAGAACAAGGACCTCTATCTCGCGGCACTCAAGAACACGATTCCGATGTACTCCGAGACCGGCAAGATGGATCCGAAGGGCGCTGACGCCGTGCTCGCGGTGTTCAGCGTCGGATCGCCCGAGGTCGCGAGCGCCAAGATCGACGTCAGCAAGACCTTCACCAACAAGTATGTCGAGCAGGCCAAGAAGACCACGGGGAGCGCCAAATAACTGACGCGAAGTCTCGGTAACCAGGCGTCATGACGTCACCGATCATCCATCGCGTCACGACGCTTGATCTTGCCGTGCGGCCGATCGTCTGGCCGTTCGCGGAGGAGCGGCGTGACGAGATCGCGGCGCATTTCGCCGAGAAGCAGCGCGAGCGACCAAAACTCTGGAACGGTGGCGTCCTGCTCGGGCGCGATGCAATGTTCGCCGACGGCCATCTCTCTACGACCTATTTCGAGACGGATTTCGCGAGCTTCCTCGCCTGGCGCGACTGGGGCTTTCCCGACAAGGCCGTGTTCAACGGCTTTGGCATGGGCGCGCTGCTCACCTCCGACGGCGCCTTCGTCATGGGCGAGATGGCGCAGCACACCGCCAATGCAGGCCGGATCTATTTCCCGTCGGGCACGCCCGATCTCGGCGACGTCAGGGGTGACACGCTGGACATTCCCGGCAGTGTGATCCGCGAACTCGAGGAAGAGACCGGCCTGACCGCGGCCGACTATCGGATCGAGCCCGACTGGCATTGCGTCGTCACTGGCCCAACGATTGCGATGCTGCAAATTATCAACCTGGACATGCCGGGTGATGTGGCGCGTGCGCGGATCGAAGCCAATCTTGCGGCCGAGGCCGAGCCAGAGCTCTCGGCGATCCATCTCGTGCGCGGGATGAGTGATCTCACGCCGTCCATGCCGCGATTTGTCACGGCTTTTGTCGAGCAGCAGTTCGCGTCGCGCTGATGCGCGAGGCTTGACATCGCTGCGCCCAGCCCATGTGATGGGTAAAAATACAAAACCAAAAAAGAATGCAATGCACAATCGTCCAGGGAGGTTCTGATGCGCGTGCGCATGGCTGCCCGTTTGGTGCGTGGGCTGTTGGTCGCGATATCAGCGACGGGCTTGGCGCTGTCCGCCCAGGCCCAGGATCAAGGCAAAGAGAAGAAGATCAAGATCGGCGTCGTTTTCGATCTGACCGGGCCTCTCGCCGGCGGCGGCTCTGAACTCGGCTATATCGGCGCAAAGATCGTTCTCGACCATTTCGCCAAGACCGGCGTCGAGGGTTACAAGATCGAAGCGGTCTATGCCGACGCCCAGAGCAAGCCCGACATCGCGATCAACGAATCCGTCCGCCTGCTCGAGCAGGAGAAGGTCGACATGGTGCTCGGCTTCTTCTCCTCGGCGCAATGCGTGCCGGTCGCGGCCCGCGTCGAGCAGCTCAAGAAGTTCATGTGGATGACGACCTGCATCTCGTCCGCCGTTTTCAACGAGAAGGGTTACAAATACGTGTTCCGCCCGCAGGCGAGCGGCGATCAGTTCGGCATGATGACGATGGATTTCATCGCGCAGAACGCCAAAGCGAAGTTCGACAAGGAGCCGAAGGATCTGCGCGTCGCCATCATTCACGAAGACGGCGCCTATGGCGTCGACGTGTCCAGGGGCAACGAGGCCGGCGCGAAGAAGGCGGGCTTCAACGTCGTGATGAAGGAGGGCTATTCGGCCACCGCGCCCGACCTCTCCGCGCTGGTGACCAAGCTGAAGCGCGCCAAGCCCGACGTCATTTTCCACACCGGCTACAACCCCGATATCACGTTGTTGCTGCGTCAGGCGCGCGAACAGGGGCTGAAGTTCGGCGCGCTGATGGGGCACGGTGCGGGTTACGGCGTCTATGAGAAGCTGAAGGAAGGCATGGGCGCGGATGCCACCTACATCTTCAACACCGACCCGATCTCGATCTGGCTTGCCAACCAGAAGACCATGGATCCCAAGCTCCCGCCCGTGATCAAGATGGTCGGCGAGGAGTTCGACAAGATCCGGCCCGGCGTCGCTATTCGCTCGGCGCATGTCGGCATCGGTGCGTCGAACACGTACGTGTTCATGAATGACGTGCTGCCGCGCGCGATCAAGAAATATGGCGGGGTCGATCCGGATGCGCTGCGCAAGGCTGCGCTCGATACCGATATTCCCGAGGGCGGCACCATGCTCGGCTTCGGCGTCAAGTTTTACGGCGAGGGCACGCCGATGGCCGGGCAGAACGAGCGCTCGTTCCCGGTCGTGATCCAATACATCGACGACAAATCCTCCGTGGTGTGGCCCAAGAGCCAGGCGCAGCGCGAGGCCGTGCTGCCGCTGCCGAAGGGCACCACCTACAGCAACCAGTAGCGCAAATGGGCGCAGAGAGGAGAGCGGGACGGTGCTGGAAGTCAACGGGCTGGTGAAGCGGTTTGGTGGCTTCACCGCCGTCAACAATGTGTCGTTCAAAGTCGATCAGGGCGAGATCCTCGGCCTGATCGGGCCCAACGGCTCGGGCAAGAGCACGATCTTCAATATGCTCTCGGGTACGCTGGCGCCGACGTCCGGTTCGATCCTGTTCGACGGCTCCGAAATCGCCGGCCTTCCGCCGCACCGGATCATCAACAGTGGCATCGGTCGCACTTTCCAGATCCCGCGGCCGTTCCGCCGCCTGACGATCTTCGAGAACGTCGCGCTCGCCGGATTCTACGGCCAGGGCCGCCACAGCCGTGCCAGGGCGGAGGAGGCGGCCGAGCGATCGCTGGCGATGGTCGGCTTGCCGACCGATCGGCATGCCAGCGTCGATGGCTTGGGCGCAGCCGGCCTGAAAAAGCTCGAACTGGCGAAAGCACTCGCCACCGCGCCCAAACTTCTGCTGGCCGATGAGAGCCTCGGCGGCCTCGACGAGGCCGAGATGGGTCAGGCGGCCGACATGCTGCGCAACATCCGCGACGAACTCGGCATCACCATCATCTGGGTCGAGCACATCATGGGCGTGCTGATGCGCGTCGTCGATCGCGTCATGGTGCTCGATCACGGCGAGAAGATCTCGGAAGGGTTGCCGAGTGCCGTTGCCGGCGATCCCCGCGTCATCGAGGTTTATCTCGGCACCGATGCCGAGACCACGCAGGCGGCGGCCGCCGCAGCGCGCCGCCGCGCGGGGGTGCAATGATGCTGGAGCTCCGCGGCGTCAATGCCGGCTACGGCACCTTCCAGGCACTGTTCGACGTCGATCTCGACGTGAGGGCGGGTGAGGCCGTCGGCGTTATCGGGCCCAACGGGGCCGGCAAGACCACCCTGATGCGTGTCATCTCCGGGCTGATCCGCCCCTCGCGCGGGTCGATCAGAATGGAAGCCGTCGACGTCGTGGCCACGCCGCCACACAAGATCGTCAGCCTCGGCATTGCGCATGTGCCGGAAAACCGGCGGCTGTTTCCGCAGCTAACCGTCGACGACAATCTCAAGATGGGCGCCTTCATGAAGGAGGCGCGCGGCCACTATGCCGAGCGGCTGGACGTGGTGTTCGAGCTGTTTCCGCGCCTGAAGGAGCGACGCCACCAGATGGCCGGCACCATGTCCGGCGGCGAGCAGCAGATGTGCGCGATCGGTCGCGCGCTGATGTCGAATCCAAAGCTGCTGCTGCTCGACGAGCCGTCGGCGGGGCTCGCGCCGGTCGTGGTGCAGCAGGTGTTCGAGCTGGTGAAGCGGATCCGCGCCAGCGGGCTGACCGTGCTGATCGTCGAGCAGAATGTGCAGCAGGTGCTGCGGGTGGTCGATCGCGCCTATCTGATCGAGGCGGGCACGATCAGGTCCTCAGGCACCTCGGCCGAGATGCTGGCGAGCGACACGGTCAAGGAAGCGTATCTCGGGGTGTGAGGTTCATCGGGGCATGCAAGCATTTTTGGACATTTTCGACATCTACCTGCTGGAGGCCGTGATCAACGGCATCCTGCTCGGCGGCGTGCTGGCGCTACTCGCGCTCGGGCTCAATTTGATCTTCGGCGTCATCGACGTGACCTGGATCTGCTACGCCGAGCTGGTGATGATCGGCATGTACGCGATGTATTTCCTGGTGCAGTATTACGGTATCAGCTATTTCCTCGCCGCGCCGCTCACCATCCTGCTGGTCGCGTTGCTCGGAGCGGCACTGCATTACCTCGTGATCGCGCCGCTGCTCACGGCACCGCCGATCAACCAGTTGCTCGCGACCGGCGGGGTGCTGTTCGTGCTGCAGAGCTTTGCCACCGTCGCCTTCGGCATCGACTTCCGTAACCTCGGCATCCGCCTGCCGGTACTCGCTTTCGGCGACATGAATTTCAGCTACGCACGACTTCTGTCCTTCCTGGCTGCGCTGGTCGGCATGGTCGCGGTCTATCTGTTCATGACGCGGACCTTCACCGGCACCGCGATCCGGGCGATCTCGCAGGACCGGCAGATCATGGCGCTGATGGGCGTCGATACCAAGCGCATCTATCTCATCACCTCGGCGATCGGCGGTGGGCTGGCCGGGCTCGCCGCCTGCCTGTTGGTTCTGCAATATGATGTGCATCCCTTCGTCGGTCTGTCGTTCGGGCCGATCACCTTCCTGATCTGCGTGCTCGGGGGCTTGGGCAATTTCATCGGCGGCTTCATCGCCGCCTTCGTGTTCGCCGAGATCATCTCGCTCGGCGGCCTGTTCTCCGATCTCGAATGGGGCTACGTGCTCGCCTTCGCGTTCTTCATCGTCATGATGTTCATCCGGCCCGCGGGCCTGCTTGCGAGGCGCCGATGATGGGGCGGGGACGGCTTGCAGCTTGGGGTATCGGATTGGCGGCGCTGGTCGCGCTGCCTTTCGTCTATCGCGATCCCTATCATCTGCACATCATGGTGCTGATCCTGATCTGGTCGTTCGCCTATACGTCATGGTCGATGATGGGGCGGTTCGGCCTGGTCTCGCTCGGCCATGGCGGGTTCATGGGCATCGGCGCCTATGTCACGGCGCTGCTCTGGAATCACCTGGGATGGTCGCCCTGGATCGGCATTCCCGTCAGCATGGCCGCGGCCGGCGCCCTGGCGCTGATCGTCGGCTATCCCTGTTTTCGCTTTCGCATCACCGGGCACTATTTCGTGCTGGTGACGCTGGCGCTCTCCGGCATCGTGCTCCAGGTCATCACGGCGACGCGCGATTACACCGGCGGGTCGCTCGGCTACACGCCGAACCGGGCCGCCGGCAACAAGCTCTGGTCGCTGCAATTCGACGACAAGATCACCTGGTACCTGATCGCGCTCGGGGTCTGGCTGTTCGGCATCGTGCTCTGGCACTGGGTGGACCGCAGCATGGCCCGCTATGCGCTGGAGGCGATCTCGGAGGACGAGGACGCCGCGGCCGCCGCCGGCGTCGACGTGACCGCGGAGAAGCTGAAGATCACGCTGCTCAGCGCGCTGATGACGGCCTTGGCCGGCGCGCTCTACTGCCAGTACCAGATGTTCATCACGCCAGACACCGTCAGCGGCATCGCGGTGTCGCTCCAGATGGTGTTCGCGGCCATCGTCGGCGGCCTGTTCGTCTCGCTCGGCCCGACCTTCGGCGCTATCATCACGATTATGCTTGCCGAGACCCTGCGCATCGGCTTCGGCACCAAGGCGGTCGGCTGGGACAATCTCGTCTACGGCGTGCTGCTGGTGCTCTTCATCATATTCCTTCCGAAGGGCATCCTTGGTAGCTTGCTCGACCGATTGAAGCCGCAACGCAAGGTGCCCCGCGCTCATGAGCAAGAAGCCGTCCAAATCGCTCGCCCAGGAACTTGACCGCTACATCACGCCATTCCGCTACGACGGTTCGGGCAAGTTTCATCTCAAGGACCACAAGACCGACGAGAAGGGCGATCTCGACAAGGAGAAGGCGCAGGAGCTTCTCGACGCCAACAAGAAGCGGCTGATCGCGTTTCAGGAGAAGCTCTACGCTCAGGACCGCTGGTCGGTGCTGATCGTGTTCCAGGCGATGGACGCCGGCGGCAAGGATTCTGCGATCAAGGCGATCTTCGAGGGCATCAATCCGCAGGGCTGCGCAGTCAGTGCCTTCAAGGCGCCGAGCAGCAGAGAGCTCGACCACGACTTCCTCTGGCGCCACGCGGTCGCGCTGCCGGAGCGCGGCCATATCGGCATCTTCAACCGCTCCCATTACGAGGAATGCCTGGTGACGCGGGTGCACCCGGAGATACTCGCCAAGGAGAAGCTGCCGCCAAAGCTCGTCACCAAGAGCATCTGGAAGGAGCGGTTCGAGGACATCTCTGCGTGGGAGCGCTATCTCTGTCGCAACGGCACCGTGGTGCTGAAATTCTTCCTCAACCTGTCCAAGGACGAGCAGCGCGAGCGCTTCCTCGACCGGCTGGAGGAGCCGGCCAAGCAATGGAAGTTCTCGATGGACGACATCAAGGAGCGCGCGCTGTGGCCGCGCTACCAGGCGGTCTATCAGGACATCGTCCGGCACACGGCAACGCCGCATGCGCCGTGGTATGTCGTGCCGGCCGATCACAAATGGTTCGCCCGCGTCGTGATCGGGTCGGCCATCGTCGCGGCGCTCGAAAAGCTCGATCTGCGCTTCCCCCGCGCCGACAAGGCCTCGCTGGGCGAATTCGATGAGGTGCGCAAGGCGCTGGAGAAGGAGGAGAACGAGGAGAAGGCGGGCAAGAAACAAAAAACGCGAAAACAACCCCATGCACAGTAGCCGGGGATAGCGAAATCAATGACTTGAAGGTCAGCGCGAGCGCCTGCGGATTTAACGAAATCGTTGACACGTCGGGCAAAACAGGAGCATGATGTCACCATCCCCAAACCCTCAGTACCCGCGCGCCATCCCGTAGCAGACGCGCTCCACATTGGCGGGAAGGGCGGTTCTTGCAATCCGCCTACTTCTCGTATTTCGCTGCAGCGAATCCCTCGCAGGTGAGATGGAACGCGCCCTCAAATGTGATTTGCGCACCATTGATCTTGCTTGACAGTCTTGCGTCACGGGAGGACCATCCCAATGGTCGCAAACAAGCGACGCGCAACGTCCACATCAAGAGCAAGGGGAGGTCTATGACACCACCTCCGCAGAACCAGCCGCGTTAAGTGCGATGGAGCTCGTTCGGACTATCGCATAGCGGCAGAAACGCGAACGGCACGCCGGGCCAAGGTCTAGTGGGCTGCATCAGTGTGGCATAGCCCCTACCTGCCCGGCGCTGTATTCTGCATCACATCGATTGCATCACAGCGATCATGTCGGATGGCCGTGACGAGGCCGCCGCGCTTTTGACATCCTGCTTCTCTCCTCCTCCTCATCGCGTCATTCCGGGCCGACTCCCGGAATGACGCAGGGCGATCGCATATCAGGGCGATCGCACATGACGTCTCAGCGGCGCCTGAGCGAGCGCCTCGTCCTTCGAGACGACCGCTTCGCGGCCTCCTCAGGATGAGGCTCAACTGCATCCATCTGCATTGAAATGCTGCCGCATACGCATCCCCTCATCCTGAGGGCCCGCCGCAGGCGGGCGTCTCGAAGGATGGCCGCAGCCGAGCTTCCAGCCGCGTGCCCGCATTCCAATCGCTGCACGTCCGGCCTTGAGACCGTGGTTCCCGCTTCCTGCACCGCGGCAAATGCCAAGAGAATGTCGCCTCATTGGCCAACTTCCGACACAGCGCCCGGGCGAATAGCGTCGATCCGACATGATGCATGTGCTTCGGCGGTGACGGTCCCGACGTCGCCGTCGCATTCATTTTTCCCAGGGAATCCCTCGTGTCGCATAAGCTTGCCTTCGCGCTTCTCGCCGCGCTCTTGATCGCGATCTCGTCTCTCTCCAGCGTCCGCGCCGCGCCGCCTGCGCCTGCGGCAAACAGCGCTGCCGCGTTATCGCCCGATGAGGCCAAGCGCGCGCTGGAGACGCTGCAGGATGACAAGAAGCGCGCGCAGATGATCGACACGCTGCGTGCGATCGCCAATGCGTCCGGTGCACAGCAGCCCGCGCCCGAACCAAAATCGCCGATCCCGCTCGCGGCCGACGGCCTCGGTGCGCAGCTCATGCTCACCGTGTCTGAGGAGATCGGCGAAATTTCGCGAGACGTCGCCGATATGGCCAGGACGCTCACGCACTTCCCGGCGTTCTATTACTGGATCGTGCGGACCGCGAACGATCCCGCGGCCTACAATCTCCTGATCGAGATTGGTTGGAAGCTCGCGCTGGTGTTCGGCTGCGCCTTCTGCGCCGAATGGGTGATCTTCCGTCTGATCCGGCGCCCCGTCGCCTTCCTGGAAGGGCGCATGCCGCAAACGGCGCGTCTGCCGGTGCAGGTATTGCCCATTGCCGATCCCCCGTCATCGGTGGCCGATGTCACCCCCGCGCCAGAACTGCACATGCGCCGCCACAGCCTGGCGCGGGCCTGGCAAATCATGCTGCGGCTGCCGCTCGTGCTGGGACGCTTCCTGCTCGAGCTGCTACCCGTGTTGGTCTTTGTCGGGGTCGCCACGGCGCTGCTCGGCACCGAGATCGGCGAGCCCACCACCGTCCGCCTCGTGATCCTCGCCGTCGTCAATGCCTATGCGTTCTCGCGCGGGCTCATCTGTGTGGTCCGTGTGCTGGCGGGACCGTTCGGCTTGTTTCCGGTCAAGGCCGAAACCGCCGCCTATATCGAGATCTGGGCGCGCCGCATCGTCGGTGTCGGCGTCTCCGGCATCGCCTTTGCGAATGTGGCGCTGCTGCTCGGCCTGCATCGCGGCGGCTATGCCGCGCTCCTGCGCATGGTGATGCTGGTCGTGCATCTCTTCATCGTCGTGATCATCCTGCAATGCCGCCGCCAGGTCGCCGAAGCCATCCGCGCGCCGGCCGACCGGCAGGGGATCGCGGCGGGACTGCGCAACCGCATTGCGGGCGGCTGGCATTATCTTGCCATCGCGCTCGACCTGGCGCTGTGGGCCGTGTGGGCGCTGAACATTCGCAACGGCTATTCGTTGCTGCTGCAATATTTCGTCGGCACCATCGCGGTGGCGCTGATCGCGCGCGTTGCCATCATGCTGACGCTGGGCCTGATCGACCGCGGCTTCCGCATCAAGCCGGAAATCCTCCAGCGCTTTCCAGGCCTCGAGATCCGCGCCAACCGCTATCTGCCACTGCTGCGCAAGATCGTATCCGGCGTCATCGCCTTCATCGGCCTGGTGGCCGTGCTCGAAGTCTGGGGCGTCGACGCCATCGTCTGGTTCTATGGCGGCCAGATCGGCAGCCGGCTGATCTCCGCGGTGGTGACGATCGGACTTGCCGTATGCATTGCAGCTGCGGTCTGGGAAGCCAGCAACGCGCTGCTGGACCGCCAGATCAACACGCTGTCGCGCGACGGGCACTACGCCCGCGCCGCACGGCTGCGCACCTTTCAGCCGATGCTGCGCACGGCATTGCTCTGCCTGATCGCCACCGTCGTCGGCCTCACGGCGCTCAGCGAAATCGGCGTCAACGTCGCACCGCTGCTGGCGGGCGCCGGCATCGTCGGCATCGCCATCGGCTTCGGTTCGCAGAAGCTGGTGCAGGACCTCATCACCGGGCTGTTCCTGCTGCTGGAGAACACCGTCCAGGTCGGCGACAACGTCAGCGTGTCCGGGCTATCGGGCGTGGTGGAGAACGTCTCGATCCGCACGATCAGGCTCCGGGCCGGCGACGGTGCCGTGCACATCGTGCCGTTCAGCGCGGTCACGACCATCACCAATGCCAGCCGCGGCGCGGGCAATGCGTCCGTCAGCGTCAACGTCGCCTACAAGGAGGATACCGACCGCGCCGGCCAGATTCTCAAGGACATCGTCGACGAGATGCGCCGCGAGGTGGAATTCCGCAGCCTGATCCGCGGCGATCTCGAGCTCTGGGGCATCGACAAGGTCGACGGCGCCATGGTGTCGATCGTGGGCCAGATCCGCTGCACCGAGGCTGGCCGCTGGCCGGTGCAGCGCGAATTCAACCGCCGCATGAAGCAGCGTTTCCAGCACAACGGCATCGAGGTCGCATCCGCCACCCAGACCATCCTGATGCACATCGCGCCGCCGGCTGACAGCGCCGCTCATCTGACGCCGCGTCGAGCGGCAGGATAGTCGCTCGGTAAACTTACCGCTTGCCTTGGTTGAACCGGCAGCGTTCACTTCGCCCCAGTTCGCTGACGACATGCGGGCGGTGAAAAAGGGTGGATGGAATGTGGGGGCGGTGGGCTGGACTGCGCGGTCATGTGATCGTCATTTGTGCGTTGCTTGGATGTGCGGCGTGGGCCACACCGGCAAACGCCCAGCTGTTTCCATCGCGTCCCATCACCCTCGTGGTGCCGTTCGCTGCGGGCGGTCCGACCGATACTCTGGCGCGGATCCTGTCCGAGCGGGTCGCTGCCGAGTTGCACGCGACGATCGTGGTCGAAAACGTCGCCGGCGCCTCCGGCAGCATCGCCGGCGCCCGCGTCGCGCGCGCAACGCCTGACGGCACCACGATCACGATCGGCCATTGGGGCACGCATGTGCTCAACGGCGCGATCTTCAAGCTGCCTTACGACGTGATCGCCGACTTCGAGCCGGTCGCGACGATCGCGATGGGCACGCAGCTCATCGTCGGCCGGAAGTCGATCGAGGCCAACACTCTGAAAGAGATGATCGCGTGGCTGAAGGCCAATCCCGGCAAGGTGACCGCCGGCACCGCGGGCGCCGGCACCGGGGCCCACGTCGCCGGTGTCTTCTTCAAGGAGAGAACCGGCACCGACTTCCAGTTCGTGCCGTATCGCGGCGCGGGGCCCGCCATGATCGATCTCGTGGCCGGGCAGATCGACATCATGTTCGATCAGGCCTCCAACTCGCTGCCGCACTACAAGAACGGTGCGATCAAGGCGTTCGCGGTGACATCGCCGACGCGGCTCGCCTCCGCGCCCGATATCCCGACGGTCGACGAGGCGGGGCTGCCCGGCCTCTACATCTCCTATTGGCACGGCATCTGGGCACCGAAGAACACGCCGAAGGAGATCGTCGCGAAGCTCAACGCGGCCATCGTCACCGTGCTTGCCGACGCTTCCGTCAAGCAGCGGTTTGGCGAATTGGGGCAGGAGATTCCTTCGCCCCATCAGCAAACGCCCGCAGCGCTCGGAGCCTTCCAGAAGGCCGAGACCGAGAAATGGTGGCCAATCGTGAAGGCCGCTGACATCAAGGCGGAATGACGCTGTCACCTAGGGCGTGTGCTCATCAAGACTGGCCACCTGATGCCCAGTTTGCTGCCAACATCGGGGGAAGGGCGGATGGCCTCCGAGGTAGTAAGATGAGCCAATTCTAGACGTCCGCCTCGACGCGCTTCATCTGCGCCCTGCGCCATCGGTTCCGAATAGTTCCTGATAGGTAATTCCCTGTTCAGCGAGAAAGCGCGCAGCCGGGCTCTGCGTTTCGTAGAGAATTGCCCTAAGGACGTCTGCGCCGGTTACTATGGAGCGACCCACCGCTTTCCGCATAACCTCCGCACGCTGGACAACACGTTGAAAAGCAGCGGTCGGTTTGGGCTCGGCGCGGATCTCCATAATTAATTTCGTCAGGTCGCTGTCGATGTAATCGACAAGTCTCTCCGTTAGCCCAGTAGGATCGGCATTGCAGGTATTAATGGATGCCGAAGCATCAGCGTCTTCTAGTAGCGAAAGAAGAAGATGTTCCAGCGTGGCGTATTCATGATTTCGCTGGTCGGCGAAGCCGATGGCTCGACGTAGCGTCGTGGCAAGCTCTCCCGAAATCAGCGGGGACGAATTGCTTCGCAGGGCCGGCAACGAAGAGACCCTCTCCCGAGGAACAGCTTTCTCCGCCTTGATTGCGGCAGATAGCGTATTCCAATCGGCTAGACCGAACATCACAGCCATGAGTTCAAGGCTTTGGCTAACGGTGATCTTGATACCTTTGGCAGCAAGGCCCGCACGTAGCGTTTGGGCCATGGCCTTAGCGTTGCGGAAGTCGCGCATGTCTCCATCCTTTGCTCGTGAACGAGAAAGAAGTGCCAGAGCTTGCGTTACTGGCCCGACTCGTTCGGGCAAAGGGCTGAAAGCCTTGGATACGTTTACCATCCCCGGAGGGCGCAAGCAGCAGGTCGTATCAACCAAGAGCAAAAAATGGACTAAAGGCGAACTGGCGTCAATCTCCACGATTACGAAAGGCGGGGCTGGCTTCGGCGATGGGCCACAACCGGGCTCAGGTGACGGGTCAACCCGCTGGCAACCACACCGAAAGGAGACGCGAGCGCGTCCATGAAGACAAGCATAGATTGCCAATGCGTCTCGCGCAAAGTTTGCCATGTTTCCGGGAGGCGCAAACCATGTTGCCCGCAGATTACGTTTTTGGCCTGGCTAACGCGCTAGTCCTCACGTTCAACCTTTACTTTGGACCTCGTATCAAGCGCGAACGGGTTGCAATGCAGTGGGGCCGTAACGGCGAGCCGACGTGGTACGCCCCAAAATGGATGGTGATGTGGGGAATGATCGCCTTCATGGCGGCTGTTCGGCTGTTTATTTGGCTGGCTTCCACATACGCGCCGCAACGTGTGCACGGTGTCGAGCTGGGCATAGTCATTTTCTCGGTAATTGCCGCAGGCTCCCACCTCTTCGTGTTGATGAAGGCGAGAGCGGCATGGTGAACGAGATTGCGCAAGTCGGCTAAGGGGTCACACGCCGCCGATCGCGCTCCAGGTGGGACCTTAGCTTTGCCTTGGAGTTTGTGAGTACACGTCCTAGGCGGCCTCCTCATGCCGAGGAGCGCCAGCATTGCGGCGTTAACCTTTGCCTCTCACGAATCCTCGCTGCGGTGCGGGATCACGATCCTTGCCGCAGGCGTCTGCCTCCTTGATCTCCAGTGAGCGCTGGCCGACAATGCCCGCCCTTCAATAAGAAACTCCCTGGGGGAATTCGTGAATAGACCTGCTCGGGTCAGCGCCCATTCGACATCGTCCGATTCCGTGCACGGCATGGCGCTGCTGCGCGATCCCCTGCTCAACAAGGGCACCGCCTTCACCGGGCAAGAGCGTGATGCGCTCGGCCTGCGCGGCCTGCTTCCGCCTTGCGTGCTGACGATGGAGACCCAGGTCGAGCGCGTGCTCGTCAATCTGCGCACGCTGCCGACCGATCTCGAGAAATATGTCGCGCTGAATGCGTTGCATGACCGCAACGAGGCGCTGTTCTTCCGTGTCGTCGTCGACAATATCGACGAGATCCAGCCGATCATCTACACGCCGACGGTCGGGCTCGCCTGCCAGAAATACGGCCTGATCTTCCAGCGCCCGCGCGGTATGTTCATCTCCTCGCGCGATCGCGGCCAGATCGCCGAGATCCTGAAGAACTGGCCCTATCCGGCCAAGCTGATCGTCGTCACCGATGGCGAGCGCATCCTCGGCCTCGGCGATCTCGGCGCCAACGGCATGGGCATTCCGGTCGGAAAGCTCTCGCTGTATTCCGCCTGCGCCGGCGTGCATCCCGAAACGTGCCTGCCGATCGTGCTCGACGTCGGCACCAACAACGAAGAGCTGCTGAAAGACCCGTATTATCTCGGCTTGCGCGAGCGGCGGCTCACGGGCGAGCCCTATGACAGCTTCGTCGACGAGTTCATGGTCGCCGCGCGAAAGACCTTTCCGGGAGTGCTGATCCAGTTCGAGGATTTCGCCAACCATTCGGCGTTCAAGCTGCTGCACAAATACCGCGATGAGGCCTGCGTCTTCAACGACGACATCCAGGGCACGGCTGCGGTGGCGCTCGCGGGCCTGTTTTCGGCGCTGCGCGTCAACGGCGGCAAGCTGAAGGAACAGCGCATCCTGTTCCTCGGCGCGGGCGAGGCCGCGACCGGCATCGCCGATCTCGTGACGTCCGCGATGATGGCGGAGGGCGCCTCTGAGGCAGAAGCGCTCCGCCGCAACTGGCTGGTGGATTCCCGCGGCCTCGTCGTCGGCGGCCGTGAAGGCCTGTCCGGCCACAAGCTCCGTTATGCCCATGCCGGCCAGGCGCCGATCGCCGACTTCCTCACGGCGATCAGGACGCTGAAGCCGACGGCGATCATCGGTGTTGCCGCGGTCGGGGGTGCCTTCACGCCCGACGTGCTCAAGGCGATGGCCGAGCTCAACGAGCAGCCGATCGTGTTCGCGCTCTCCAATCCGACTTCGAAGGCCGAATGCTCGGCGGAGGACGCCTACCGCTACACCGGGGGCCGCGCGCTGTTTGCCTGCGGCAGTCCGTATGACCCGGTCAAGCTCAACGGTCGTACCTTCGTGCCGCGCCAGGGCAACAACTCCTACATCTTTCCGGGCGTCGGCCTCGGCGTCATCGCCAGCCGCTCGCGGCTGGTGACGGACGAGATGTTCATGGCGGCCGCCCATACGCTCGCCGACTGCGTCGGCAAGGACGATCTCGCGCAGGGCAGCCTCTATCCGGCGCTGCCGCGCATCCGCGAGGTCTCGGTGCGTATCGCCGCCGCCGTCGCCGATGTCGCTTTTCAGCGCGGGCTCGCGGACGGACCCGCGCCCAATGACGTGAAGGGACTGGTTCAGTCCCAGATGTACGAGCCGCAGTACTGAGGCTCACAATTCGATTTGAATTTGCGGAGGCAGCCCCTCACCCCACCCTCTCCCCGTAAGAACGGGGCGAGGGAGTGAGAGAGGTTGCCTCCCTAACCTCTCCCCGCTCTTCTGCGGGGAGAGGTGGGGGGGGGGGGGGGGGGGGGGGGGGGCGGCGGCGCGGCGGGGGGGGGGGGGGGGGGGGGGGGGGGGGGGGGGGGGGGGGGGGGGGGGGGGGGGGGGGGGGGGGGGGGGGG
>NZ_JBVVPQ010000078.1:0-29827 GCF_055811695.1 Bradyrhizobium sp. MI1.3
CCTCGACAACCCGTTCGGCACGAGGTTGTCACCCATGTCTTAGGTACGACCTGTTACCTATGTCTCCGGTCTGGACACGACGTCGCCGAACTCCTCGAGGAGATTGGCGCCACGGCGCCGGTCGGCGCCAACCGGACGCAATCGGTCCTGCACACCCTGTTTTCATGGGCCAAGGAGCCGGGCCGGAAACATGTGCCAGTCAATCCTGTGGCGGACATGCGCCGGCGCTATCAGGAAAGACCGCGGGAGCGCGTCCTTTCGGACGACGAGATCAAGGCTCTCTGGTGGGGCTTGGATGACCCGGCCCTTCCCGCCGGGCGGCCGATCGCGCTCGCCCTGCGATTCATTCTCGCAACCATGGTCCGGCCCGGCCAGTCCGCGGGCCTACTCGTCCCCGAGCTCGTCGGCTTCACCTCGGATGACCCGCAGTATCACATCCCGAAAAATCGGGTGAAGAAGCGGCGCGAAGTGATTGTCCCTATGAGCGGTTTGGCGACGTCAGTTGTGCGCGAAGCTATCGTTTCTGGAGACCAAGGGGCGGTCTTTTGTTCCTGGGCGGTGTGGTCCGATTCAGACGATTCGCGACCGGCGGACGGAAGCCCGACTGATCGTCCGCCTCGCCATCTATCCCCGATCACCCGAGATGCTCTGTCGGCCGCGCTCAACGGCCGGCCGGCAAAAGGAAAGCGGCCCGCTCGCAAAGGCATTCGAGAGCATCTCGGCATGGCGCATTTCACGCCGCACGACCTCCGACGCACGGCTGCAACGATCGCGCGCCGCGGGGGCGCTAAACGCGAGGACGTCAAAGCGTTGCTCGATCACCTCAAGGGCGATGTGACGGCGACTTACGACAAATACGACATGCTGCCGGAAAAGCGGACGGTCGTCGCGATTCTTGAAGCGGAGCTCCGCAAGATTATCGGCGCCAGGCCAAATTATTCTAGGCCGGAAATAGTTTTTGATCGGGACAACGTCCTCTCGATTGAGGAACAAAACATCGCCGTAGCCAGCTAGATTCAGCGGGGTACAGCGATTCAGGTGAGCCGAATAACAACGGCAGCAGGCTCTTGCGTGCTGCCGTTGACTTCCTGACAATCTGCGATAGCATTTTAGTGTTCAAGCCAAGGTGTCGCGCTTCGGGCAGCGCGTTGTTTCTCTCGTTCCTTGGATAGACGGCTTGAACCGAGGCAACCGCCCTCCTCCAAGGAATATGACATGTCTCAATTTCTCACCACCACGGAAGCCGCGCGCCACGTTCGCTTGTCGAAAGCGACGATGGAACGTCTGCGCGTTAAGGGCGGCGGTCCCGACTTTCTCAATCCTGTGCCTGGGCGCGTGCTCTACGACGTCGTCGACTTGGACGCGTGGATGTGGAGTCGTCGGCGCCAGTCGACCTCGGAAACGAAAGCGGCCTAAAGCTACCGGCGCGCATGCGCGCGCCTTCACCGGCCAAGCATTCCCAAACACCAGATAATGAGGGCCAAAATAGCCACGTCCCCGCGGGCGCCAAAAAGAATGGCCCCGCCGACTGCCAGGTCGTACGGGGCCAGAAACCGAAAACGTGAGAAATGGATAATACAACCATCGTTGACAATCAACGAACTACCTGCGTCCACCTAGTGCCGGCAGCGCCTGCGGTGCTGCAATGAACGCCAGACTTGATCTCTCAGTCGACCTGTCGGTCGGGCTCGAACATCTTAAAAAGCTCGACTCCAAAGGTGTGCACCAGCTCGCTGCGTTGCATCCTGAAAGCAACGAAAAGCGCTTCATAACGTTTCGTCTGGACGCAATTGGAGAGGCGCGCGCGGCAGTATTTCTCCGCGAACTCGCGCCGAACTGCAATATCTACTACTCCGCCAATGAGGTGCGTTCGGATCTGGGCGACAAACGAGCCAAAAAAGCGGATATCCAAAACGTCCGTATGGTCATTGCGGACCTGGATCCTGCCAAGGATGTCGTTCTGACACCCGAAGTTCTGGCGCGCGAGCGCGAAAGGCTTGAAGCTATTCGGGAACGCGTGGCTTGCGAGGATGAGTGTTTCTACTCGTTCGCAGTCGATTCTGGCGGCGGCGTTCAATTGGGCTGGCTGTTGGAAGAAAAGCTACCCGCCTCGAGATTCGCGGATCTCGCCGAAAACCAAACACGCGGCATATTGAGGCAGCTTGGTGCAGAGGAATCTACTACCGACATCACTCGCCTCTGCCGCCTGCCAGGCACATTGAATTTTCCGACTGCGGCAAAGCGCAGGCAAGGTCGTAACGAAGTCGCGCCCGCTCGAGTAATTGAGTACATACGCAACAGCAACACGACCCTGGAGGAGCTCGCAGAATGGGCCACTCCAGTCGAGCCCTCCCGTAAGGCGAGCGCGGCCGCAGATACCGAAATCGATCTGAATATCGAAGCAATTGAGGAGACGCGCACGACTGGGAGGGCCCATCCCGACCTGCAACAGAAGCTGGACCGCCTCCGCGATGAGGATCGCAAGCTCGATCGCCTTTGGCTAGGCGACAAATCCGCAATCGGTGGGCATGACACGTCCCGGTCTGGCTTTCTTTTCGCTCTTGCGATGCGCCTGCGAAGAACCGGGCAATTCACTCCGACCGAGTTCGCGCAACTCGCCGCCATTTGGGACTATGGCCCGGAGGATCTCGACGCCCGTCAGTTGGCTCGCGCCTGGTATAGAAATAACTCGGTTGCAGCAGAGGAAGAATTCACGGCTGTCCCCGAAGTGCCGTCCTCGACGTTGTCTGTCAATTGGCTCGCGCCCTTTGATGTCAACGAGCTTCCGAAACGCGAATTCGTCGTTGGACGGTTCGTCGCCAAGCAATACGTTTCGGCTCTGATATCTCCGCCCGGCGTCGGAAAGACCACCTTCCTTCTGATGATGGCTGTGGCGGTGGTAACGGGACGCGGCGAAATCCTCGGTTTTGATGTCCCGCGACGCGAGCGGGTCTTCCTCTTTAATCAGGAGGACGAGCTCGCCGAGCTCAAACGGCGTCTGGCTGCCGTAATGGCGCAATTCGACGTCAAATGGACGGACCTGATGATCGGTGGGGAGCCGGCCCTCGCTATCCAGTCCGGCGCTGATCGCGCGTTGATGTTCGCCAGGAAAGACGGCGAGCATGTGATCCGGTCGAGGGATGCTGTCGATGTCGAGACGTTCTTACAGGAGAACAGTGTCGGTCTGGCGATCTTCGACCCGTTCGTCGAACTCCACCCTGTCGACGAAAACAACAATGTTGAGATCGCAGCCGTCGGCCGGATATTCCGCCGTATCGCGGTAAACGGAAGGTGCGGGGTCGTTCTTGCCCATCACACCCGGAAACCTCCGAACGCAGCGAACCGGGATTCTTACGCCGGCGATATGGACGCCGGTCGTGGTGCCGGCGCTCTGAACGGCGTCGCCCGCATGGTCGCGACGCTCTACACCGTCGATCAGGCAACGGCGAAGAAATACGGCCTGCACGAGGCGGAAGCTCGCAACTACGTGCGCTTTGATGATGCGAAGGCCAACTTGGCTCTAGTCGCCGGCGAACCCCGCTTCTTCCGACGCGAGGGCGTTGTGATCGGTGGGCTTGGTGGCGAAGAAGTTGGCGTGCTCGTGCCGGCGAAGCTCAGTCGGGCGAAAAACGCCACTCAAACTACGTCCGACGAAAATGCTCGCATCCGCGATGCGGTCGCCAGTCTGCTCAGAACGGCTGACGGCCGCCGAATGACCGTCAAATCTGTTGCCGACGAGCTGATTGACACTGGCCTGGCCGAACTCGTCTCCCCGGAGGCCCTCCGGAAGCGATTGGGCCGGTTGTTCGAACAACCGCAGCATTATGGAAATGGCGACCAGATCCGCAGCGAAAACACCCGCGAGAAGGGCAAACAGGGCCGCGCGCTGCAACTCGTTCTCGATATTGCGGACAACAAGACATGATAGCCGCGCAACTGTCCTCGAAAGCGAGAACAATGAACGTTTACAATAACATCCCAAACATTGCGGACATCAGGACACGCGGTATTGCGGACACCAATGTCCGCGAAGCTCGAAACATCCAATTTTCCCAGAAGGTTGGCGTTTTTGCGGACAGCGGGACAACTCCACCCCTTCGGGGGGATGCGTTGTCCGCAATACCCCAGCGGGCGGAGAAGCGCGCGGCGCTCCGCGCCGCCGCGGGTCGCTTTTCATTTTCACTGATCGACGAGCGCTGCTGCCGCCTCGGGAGGACTCAATGAACCGCTTTACTCCTGGCCGCTCCTTCAAGTCCCGAGGCCGGCCGTACCAGATCCTCGGTACCAAGGATCATTGGACCCGCGACGACCGCTACGTCGAGATGATCCGCTATCAGTCGGTTTGTGCCGAACCCGGTTGTGACCGCACCTTCAGGGCTCTCACGACCAAGAGCAGGATCCGAAAAGGCCAGCTCAACAAGCGCTGCGAACTCCACCACGCGCCCGGCATACCTATTCCTGTCAAGAAGGTCAGGAAGAAGCGCTCGAAGGCACGGCCGAAGAAGCCTACGGCGGCGGCGCTGCTGAGGGCGCGCAGAGAGCGGGCGATCCAACGGGCCCTCCTCGCGGTGCAACGCGTCCAGCGCCCCTCCTATCTCGACTGAGGGGCCTCGTGGCGGGCTTGCAGGGGCCTTCCAGGTGCGGCAATCTGGCGTTGAGCTCTAGAACGGAGATCTTCCCGATGCCCCGCGGTCAGTTCTACACGGTCTTCACCTTGGGATTCGCGAGTGCGATCGCGCTGCTGGGGGTCATCGCGGGCCTGGCTCTGCTCTTCTGGCATGAGCCGTATTGGTGGGTTGCTCGGACTTTCGACGGCCAGGTGAATTGGCTCTCGCCGCTTTACCTCTCGCTTATCGTCGCCGGTGCTCCTCTGTTCGTGGCCTATTGGATGGTTCGCATCCAGCAAACGATCGTTCGCTGGTCCGGCGATCGGCTGATTGCGAGGCTTAACCAGCAATACACTGCGATCGAACAGACGCAGGGCCGCGAATACGCCGACGAGTTCATGCGACTGCAGGCGCAAACGATGATTGAAGAGAGCGGGGGCGAGCCGTTCAATCTCTTCGGACGCGAGAAAATGCTCCACGCCGCTGCTGTCGCCGGCGTCCGCCCGCCGACTTGATTACAGTCGTCGAGGACCCTTGTTCTCCGCTGCGCAGCCGGATAGCGCGGCAGGCGCGCCTGCGAGCTGCCGCGCGAAAAGTAATCCTCTCAGTTGTCGTCCTTGCGACGTAGCCCGGACAGCCGAACACGGGGCGCTACAACCCCGTTCGGGCGCCAAAGTCGCGCATAAGAAATCGCCAAAACGCACAAACTCGATAGTGATTCGGAGTGACGCACCTTCGTGTGCCGAGTTTTGCGAGCGTAGCTGACCAGACAAAACGCGAGAAGCGCAGGAAAAGCCCGGTCCGAAAGGCACTCTCGTGCGAAGTCGATAAAGCCGACAAACCACCCAACGTTGACCGACCGCAATTCCAGTGATCCCAAAGCACAGGGGGCTCACGGGAGAGCAAGCATGCGCAATGAACAGGACGTCCTCGAAGTCACAGCGATATTCACTCGTAATCCCGACCGCCAATCATGGTCGCCGGCGGGGGACGTCGGCGCTAGTGACCAGCCTCCACACCCGGCGCCGCCGGATGCAACGACTGCGGCTGCCGACAACGTACCGTACGAGCCCTCCCCTGAGATCAAACAAGCGATGCTCGCGGCGGCCCGCGGTCGGCATCTGGTCGACCGCCTTGCCGCGCTTCAGAACGAGGCCGTCGAAAAGTACACCGGCATCTCGCGAAGCGAGCTCGGCTTGCGCGTCTGGAACGCGCCGATGGCGGCGGTCGCAAGTCGCCTCGGGCTCAAAAAGCACGTGCTCATGCGCATCTGCAAACTCTATGAAGTGCCGACGCCGCCGAAGGGCTACTTCAACACGAGTTTCGCCAACCGGCCGGTCCGATGGACCCGCCCTGCCGTGGGGGCTGACCGCAACGGCCGCCCCTCCTCACTACCATGAGCACGAGGTGTTCAAGTCTCTCCAGCTTGGGTCCATCGCCCCTGTCGCGTGCGGCGTTGACGGAGGCCAATGTACTGCGCGGAGGCAGTCGATCGCGAAAGTATGTACCTGTAGGAAAACCCCGCTCATCCGATGGTTGGACTCGACCCACGGCCTGCAACGTGGTTGCATACGGCATCCGATAAAACCTTTTGGGGGATGGGAATGAAACAGCTCATTTTGGCTGCCGCACTGGCGCTGGCCACAACCGCCGCACAAGCGCAGTATCTCAGCGGCACCGGTTCAAATCCGAGTACGCATACCTCGTCGGGATATACCCGCAGCACCGGTACTTACGTGGCGCCGTACGTCGCGACCAATCCGAATGGCACGCAACGCGACAACTTCGGCACCAGCGGCAACTATAATCCGTCCACCGGTCAGACCGGTCACCGGACCCCGCGCTATTGATTGTAACCATTGGAGACGTTCGATGAATTGTCGCCGGTTGCGACAACGAAGTCGGACGTCTTTCTTGATAAAGGCGAAAGGTGATGGCCAAGTCGCGCCCAATATTTACAGTCCTATTGCTGCTTACGCTCTCCCTGTTTTCGCGCGTTGTCCACTCTGCCGAAGTCAAAGTCGGTGTGGGGAAATCTGGACAAGCAACGATCTGGATCACCGGGGAAATTGTACCTGGTGACGCCGACAAGTTTTCGCAGTCAGTACGGCAAGCCAATGATTCCGGGAAATTTGTCGCCAACGTTAGATTGGATTCTCCGGGCGGCAATTTGCTCGAGGGGGTCAAGATTGCCGACGCCATAAGGTTCGGCAAAACATCCACCAACGTGGGCAAGACGGCGGTCTGCGCCTCGGCTTGCTTTCTGATGTTCGCTGCAGGTTCAACCAAGAACGCCGGCTATGGCGCTCAGGTCGGCGTCCACGGCGCGTCAGGAGAAAACGGAGAGGAAACGGCGGCATCAGGCGCGGCGACGGTCTCCATGGCTAAGATCGCAAAGGAGTTGGGCGTCCCATCCGCAATCATCGGCCGCATGGTCGTTACGTCTCCACAAGATATGGTTTGGCTAAGCCCGCAGGAGCTTCAGTCGATGGGCGTCACCATGATGGGCCGTCCCTCTCAAGTCACTCCGCCAGTCGCCAGTCTGCAACAAACGCCACCCAATTCACCTTTGTCGTTATCACCTTCAGGAGCGGCACTCTCCGCCGCACGAACAACGCCCAACGCCAGTCCTACCTGGGCGGAAATTGTAAACAGGGCGATGGAAAAATCAGCAAGTCAGAACAACGGGAAGCCGCTTTTTAGCCGCTCCTGCCAGCCCGAACTGAAGGTGTGTAACGTCGGCCTAAGCTACTTGGATAATCAGGGGAAAGTGGCGTTCTTGAAAACAGTCGAGGACATGAACGGCAAAGTCATTGCACGTGAGGCATGCACCTTGAACGATTTCCAGGACGTCCGAACTTGCGTCAACTGGGACGATGGCAGTAGTCATCGTGACATGAAGGATAGTAATGGCGTTTGGACGAAGGTCGCGGACCAATAGATGTCCCTCTTCCCGGCACGCTCCTTGCTAACTGGACTGCCCGACCATGGAGGCGGGCCCCAATGGGGCAACGAGTTCGTATTCTTAGACGCCCAAAGCCCAGTTCGACACATGTCGCTCGCAAGCTCGTGCGATTGCTGGATGCGATCGAAGATCTTGAGGAAGTGAGAGCGAAGGTTCGCGCGGCTGAGCCCGCTCGGTGCTGCATCAAGGACTTGGTCCCCGAAGCTGGCTAGCAGGTGGACGCTTCGGCCCTCGCCCCAAGGAAAATTCCCAGGTCACTCGCTGCGCCGCTTCCGAAATGGGATCACTCGTCCCCGCCTGGCGGGCGGGGCCGCGGCTCTGTGGAGGCGGATCATGCTCGAACGGCGTCCATTCGACCTCTTCCATTGCGTAGGCGATGTACCGCCGGCGCTCGCTGAGCGAGGCGCAGATCCAGGGGAATTCTTCGGACTCTGATTCCTCGCTCTCCGGGTCACCAGGATTGAGCGGGTTTGGCGGGGCTCTCCCACATGATTCCCCGGGCGGGCAACTCGACATATTCGCATCCTGGCGGTCCCTGCATTCGTCCATCACGAAAGCAATGTCATCACGTCATCTGCGACGAAGATGCCAACAAGGCCGCGGTAAGCAGGCACGGCAAATCCTGCGGCGTCTTTCCGCGCAAGGCGCGCTCAGGAGCAAGAATGCGGTTCGATATCGCTGAATTTGGAGCGAAGAATCACCTTGAGCTCACTTCGATCAGCCTTGGTGCTGCCCACCGAAAATCCCAGATGAACGTGGTGGATACCTTCTGCGGGCGCAGGCTCGAACGTGAAAGAACTTCCGGATTTGCTTTTGCAGCTTTCGATATCGCCCACGTTGCCGGTGATCGCCCCTATGTAAGTTGAACGAGATCGGCCTTTTTCACGATCCGACTTCTGCTTCTGGCAACCAAGCTCATGCACACCCACAGTCTGTGGGACGTGCCGTCTCCAAACGACCGACTCGACCTGACCGTCCTCGCTTGGGAATTGAAAGACATTCCGCCACATCAAATCCTTGTCTTCGTTCCGCATCCACGGATCGAAGAGAAGACGAGAAACAAAGTCGCCTGGGGGAATGCTCGACACGCGCCCTACTTGAGCGGTAAATGCCGTAAGATCGACGGTGGGATGCGGACGCCCAAGAACCGCTGAGACGTCACTTGGACGCCTGACGGATCTCCGGGCCTAGTGACTAGATGAAGTAGCTTCGGCTCAACTGTGACGACGCATTCCTTGCCCGGCCTATCCCAGACAAACATGACATCACCCTCTCCGTCTGGAGCTACCTTCGGTAGGAGGACGGTAGAAGGCAAGCAGAACAGGAACTGCTCAGCAGACAGCGCAGATCCAGCTCTCACTTTACTCGAAAGCCCTGACCAGTTTGGCGCAACGTCCTTCAGCCGACGCACGGCAGATATCAGGCGGCTCCGTCGAGCATTGAAACTGTCATCATCTGGGGCGGTCTTGTCCGCTTGAGCCGCGCGACTGGTCCCAGATACGCGCATTGTGCGGAAATCGGACTCCATCGGTCCCGTCTGGATAGCCGCTGGCGCGATCAGCGCGGCCCAACTCCATAAGCCGACCGCCTCCGTCCCCGTGATTGATTGAAATTGGAGATGTGACATTGATCCACTGTTAGGGATCGATGTGTCATCCCATCTCTGGGCGCTGTTCGTCATTTCGAACTTCCTGCCAAATGAGATTTCAACGTATCCGTGCTTGCAGAATCGAACGCTGTCCAAATATCCTCGTGAACAAACTCTAATTTTTCAGAAATAGCGTCGTTAGATGGCTCGAACTGTTCAATCGTCAGTCGGTCGATATCGAATAGAATCGAGCCATACGGCAGATCCGGACTCTCGGGCTCAAGTCCAAGCGTCACCAGCCGAAGGTTTGCCTCCAGCGGGGAGGACTCGATTCGACCGAGGAAGTGATCTTTAGACAGCAAGAGCGCTTGCGGAATGTCCGCCGTCGCCTTGATCCAGTCTTTCACGTCCGGAAATTCCTCGGACCGAGGTATCCTGTTTGTGTAACGCAGCCCCAGCTTCGAGATGATTCCAGGCTGCAGATGCGGCGCGCAGCTTGCCCACAAGGACATCAGATTGTCTTTGAATACGGCCCAGCCGCTATAAGACTCATTCCACTGGAAAACGAAGTTGGTCTTTGAAACTAGCACCGATTTTTTATCGTTCTTGGTCGCGAAGCGAAACGCGACCCCGGCAGCGGCGGGCGCAGCCGGTGTGACTGGGGGAGGTCCTCCCAACACGATTTGTAGTTGAAGGTTCTGGACTGGCTTCAGAGAGGGAAAATCTTTCCCTAGCACGTTCAGCAAGGCGGAAAGATTAAGATCCTCGTCGTTCGTCGTCGCGAACGCGATCTCACACGCGACCTGAGCGATGGTCGGGTTCGGGTAAGTCGGATGCTGGTCCTTCAAAGCGTGCCCTGACCGTGCAGAATCGTGGAATCACTACCTCATTATCTGGAGCAAATGTCAAATTGAGCAAGCGGGTTTCGCCGTTTTTTGAAGCGATTCTAGCCACTTTCGACCGTCACGCACTTACATTGCAGGCGCAAATAGCCTGCTCTTGTCGGCACGACGTTACCGCCCTCCTCCACCAGTGCGCCCGCAGAGAACGCCGCCCAATCTGCCATCATCCGCCCTCGCTTCTCCAGCATGCCCCCGGCGGTATGCCGCCTCGACCTTGTTGGGCACCTTGTGCGCCAGCGCCATCTCGGACATGTCGTTCGGGTTGCGGTGGGCGCCAACGCGTACAGCGCGTCTCGCGCCGGATTTGGCGGCTACACGACGCCTAGTGGCCGGACAGGCACCTTAAAAGCCCAACGGCCGCGGCGATGATTGCCAGCACGGTCGAGGCGGGCCAGCGCAACATGGCCGTGCTCGAGCAATCGGTCATCAAAGATAACACGCTCATGCCCGGTGAATGGTATGGCGGACAGTTGCATGTCGCTCCCCCTACCGATCAGGGCGGACCTCAAAAGAGCTACACGATCATCATCATTGTCGGGTCCGATCGGCATGTCGTCGACGTGGCGCAAGGCCCGCCGGGAATTTAGTGAATGCCCTTTTCCGCCGTGGGACCGGACTGCGCCGCTATCGACCTGTCGGCTCAGCGTGAACTTCTTGACCCCGATCTTTCGGGCCGCCTCGCTGATCGAAATCAGCTCCAAAGGGCGTTTGCATCAGATTTGACCCCCGCAGCTAGCGACTTTTGGGGTCGGGCCACCGGTTTTGCTTTTCAGCTGGGGAGGACCCGCCATTTGCAATTGCAATCTCAACGCGAGGGAAGCGATATTCAGCGCACATTTAGAGAACCAAAGCGGATGGAAACTCGATATGAAATGTTCGCACTGCACAATCGCCTTTCACGACAATTGGCAGGTCGAGTATTGGATGCGAGGCAAGCAAGTGTTGAGGGCGGACGCGAATACCCACTGGATTTACAGGTCCGCCATTTGCCCTTCTTGCGGTGGGCGCATCCTAGAAGTTACCACGGCTGAAGACAGTACTAACCCGGAACTCCCTTGGCGACAGATCTATCCCGTGGGTGCCAATAGAGGCCCTGTTCCTGTCGAGGTGCCCTCTACGATCGCCGAGGACTATACCGAAGCATGTAACGTGCTTCCCATCAGCGCTAAGGCCTCCGCCGCACTATCCCGTCGCTGTTTGCAAGCAATCTTGCGCGCCCACGGCTACAAGGAGAAAGATTTGGCGAAGGAAATTGACAAACTGCTCGACGAACCTGATCCCAAGAAGGCGCTACCTCAGCGCCTACGCGAAACGATCGACGCCATTCGCAATTTCGGCAATTTTTCTGCGCACCCAATTAATGATCAAACGACACTTCAGGTGATCGATGTCGAAGCACATGAAGCTGAATGGTGCTTAGAAGTGATTGAAGAGCTCTTCGATCATTTCTACGTCGGCCCAGCAGCGGCCGCAGCAAAAAAGGCCGCACTGAACGCTAAGCTCACGGCTGGGGGAAAGCCTCCAGCAAAATAACCGGAGGCTGGAGTCCGATAAGAGCCCTTAGCGGACTCCAGGAGAGCAACGCCCTCCCCTGCCGGAGTCGGCTTTTGAACCTCGAGCGGATAATCGCACGTCGCGGACGAAGCAGTCCGGTGAGCCAGGCCCAATAGGCCGCAGCCAGTGCGCGGTTTTTACTTGGCCCCGTCGATCACCATGACGGAACACTGATCTGGCTTTACTCTGGCAGCCCGGCGGTTCTCAGCGCATCACCAAGGGTTTCCGCGAGCGCTGGGGCACAGTTCACGCCCGCGAACTGGCGGCGGTAGCGAAAGGTCGGATGAAGTTCGAGCACCCGCTCGGCGGCTGCCCTCGCTTCATCCAGCCGTCCGAGTTTGGCAAGCACAGCGGCTAGCTGCACGTAGGTGATGCTGTGAGCGGGATTGGCCTGCACGGACTTGTAGGCGGCGCGACTGGCTTCTTCAAAGCGGCCACGCAGCAAATGACTCATCGCCTGCGCATCGAATGCGGCGAAAGCCCATGGATCGAAGGGACTGAGCCGCATGCCTCGTTCGCTCCATTCGATGGCGCGCTCGGCTTCTCCGCTCCATCCGAGAACGACGCTGCCGAGGATGTAGGCTAGCGCCGAAGAGGGGCTGACGGCAAGCGCGGCTTCAAATGCGGTAAAAGCCGCGTCCCGATCATGGGCATCCATACCGATCGAAAACCCCGCAAGCGCCAGCGCACTCGCGTCGTCCCGGCCGTGGAGAATTGCCGAGCGGGCGTGGCGGATCGAAGCGGCACGGTTCGCCTCCTGCAAACCGACGCGAAGATAGAGGCAATGGTGGCACATCGCGGCGTTGCCATGTGCCAGGGCGTAGTCGGAATCAAGTTCGATGGCACGTTCGAGCAGCACGAGCGCTCGCGTCACCTGCTCAGGCATGCCGGAATCGACGTCGACCTGGGCCCGCAGAACCAGATCGTAAGCATCCAGACTGTCGGGGCGCTTCCGCTTGACCCTGTCGATTTCAGCACGGCGCAGGCTCGGCGCAATGGCGCCTACCGCGGAGAGTGCAATCTCGTCCTGGAGCGCGAAAATATCGTCGAATCTGCGGTCATATCGCTCGGCCCATACATGAGCGCCCGTCGAGGCGTCGATCATCTGGCCCGTCACGCGCACGTTGCCCTCGGCCTTGCGAACGCTGCCTTCGAGAACATAGCGAACGCCAAGCTCGCGGCCGACCTGCTTCACGTCCACGACACGGTCCCTGTAGGTCAAGGTCGAGTTTCGCGCAACGACGAACAACCACTTGATGCGGGCCAAGCCGGTGATGATGTCTTCAACCATGCCGTCGGCGAAGTACTCCTGCTGCGGATCACCGCTCAAGTTCGCAAACGGCAGAACCGCGACGGACGGCTTGTCGGGCAACGCCGGTGCGGACGCCGCACCAGTGACAGGTGACTGAGTACTGGTGGCGACGGCAGGCCCGACATAGCGATAGCCGCGGCGCGGCAGGGTTTCGATCCAGCTATCGGCCCTCTCGTCGGCCAGTACCCGGCGCAAGGCGGCGATCTGAACCGTTAGATTATTATCGGCAACTGCCAGTCCGTCCCAACCGGCCTCGACCAGCGCATCCTTGGACACCGGGGCACCCGCGTTCTCCAGCAGCAGCCGGAGCAGCGCGACAGCGCGCTGCCCGAGCATCGTCGGCCTGGTCCCCTGGTAGAGAATGCCCGCCTTTGGGTCCAGGCGGAACGGGCCGAACTGGTAGAGATCCGTGATAGGCATTCGGTGGTTTTAGCAAATTTTTGGGAACTGTTTCACGACTTTCCGACCCAGACGGCCGAAGTTGCTTCCGTGCTTGCAGGAGCAAGCGCTTGGTCGATGGAGGAATGTCATGAGCGCCGATCCTGTCATTCGCATGCCCAACGAGACAAAGGGGATCATACTCCGTGGTCATCCCATGGTTTTCCTCGTCACCGGCGAGGATACCAAGCACACCAGCATGTTCGAATGGACAATCCCGGCCGGGTTCGCCACTGGGCTGCATGTTCACCGGGTGCAGGAGGAGACCTTTTACCTGCTCGAGGGCGAGTGTGAGTGGCACGTTGGCGACAAAACGATCCGCGCGATCCCGGGGACCTATTTGTTCATTCCGCCGGGGGTACCGCACAACATCACCAATATCAGCGAGAAATCGGCGCGCGTGCTCATGACCGTCTCCCCGCCCGGCCACGAGCACTATTTCGAAGAGCTTGCGAAACTCGCAGCAAAGGGAGCGCCGGATCCACGAGCCCTGGCCGACCTCCGAGACCGCTACGACACCGATCAGTTCTCGAGTTTGACAGCACGGGCGTAAGCTTCAGCGCTCGGCTTTGATGGCAGCTTCTGGCCGATATTGTTGCAAAAGTCTTTTTGGGGTGGTGAACGAAAATTCTTAGAGCCGCTGATGCGCTTCACGCGCGGTGACGTGAGGGACCATATCGCTTCGCTTCAGGTCAACGGTACGCCGCCGCCCGCATCGTCCGTTGCTGGCGTCAGCAAAGGGCCGATTTTGTTGCAAAAGTCGAAAATCGAACGACCCTGAAAATCTCGCGAAAGTTGATCTTTGAAGCTAAACCGCCGTGTGAGTTCAGTCCGACGGCAAGCCGCTCAGTTGGGCATCCTGCTCTACAAGGGCTGAGCCTAGGTACCGTGAAGTGGCAGATAGCAGCGTTCCATACTCGGAACTGGAAATTACGCGCGCCGTGGCAGATCGAAGCACCCGCCGCAGAGATACACTTGCTTTATTGACGCCTGCCGACTCCCGCCCCTTACTTTAGGTCTTTCAGAGTGGATGGACGGGAGGCGCATTTGCAGGGACTTCGCCAAATCCAATTTGCTCAACGATTGAACCAAATCGCTTCCCTGCTCTCCGAACTCGAAGATCTCCGATGTCAAATCGAAGAAGCAGAGCGGCGCGTTAAGCCTTGTACTAGGGTCGCTTGGCGAAGGCTCGATTGCTCCGCTCGTAGTGAGACTGAGCCCCCCGTGCTTCATCAATCTTGGGATTGCGGCCGACGAACGGACTTGGAACGACTTGCTGATTGCAAGGTCTTCCCGTGCCCCACCCCAAGGGTGTAGCTCCTTCGCCAAGGCAGCTCAACAGCCCCAGCTTCACCGCCCTGAAGCTGGAGTCCTTTTGCTGGCTGGATAACTGCAGACCTCAGGAGGGCGTTGATGCAAGGTATCGCTCGATCCTTGTCCAACGACCGGACCGCGGCTCAAGCAGCGACACCCTGCCGCAGTGAGGCTGACGTATTAATCCGCTATTTTTACCTCTGGTAGTCTTTTACTTTTGCTACTCGCGCTCTTTTTTTGCTCTGACGCCGTCCTGATAGTGCTTTTGTGCTGCGGAGGACATTTTATGCGAGGCTCTCGCGCAATCCTTTACGTCGAACAACTTAGCGAACTCACTTCTCAGCTCTCAGAATTGGAACATCTTCGAGGTCTGGTCGAAGCAGCAGAGCGCAGCGCCCGAGTTGTGCCTCCATTGCGCTTGACACACTCTACTCCGCGCCGCCTTCGAAGTCGCAAACCGGGCGCCCTATCTGTCCGATTCCATCGCCGCGCGCGACGAACCTGGAAAGCAGGAGCTCTCAGCCCTCCTGAAAACGATAACCAAGTCGATCGGACTTTGCTGGAGCCATTCCCCGAAGGATGGTGGGCTTCCTCCTAAGAACCTCTCCAAGCGCTGACCTTGACGAAGAGATAAATCCAATGCTGGCGGCCCCCCCCCTGAGAAGACACATGGGAGCTTCGGACTGTCGTTGTCGTGACCGTAACCGTCGAAGAGTCCGAGGCGATCGCTGCTCGCATTTTCGAGCGGATTACCGAACTCGAGCTGGAACTTGCCGCTCGGGGTTTCAACATCCCCGCGAGCGGCGACCACAGCCCAACGTGACGACCCGAGCAGCATGTCTGTCTACGATCCTCTACGCAGAGAACTGGAGCGCACAAGGGCGCAAACTATTCGGCTCACGTTCTTGGAAATCGAAGGAATTCTCGGCAGGCCATTACCGCCGTCAGCCTATAGGTTCAGTGCGTGGTGGGGAAACGAGAGTTCGCGCAAAAGCTGGGCACACGCAAGCCATGGCGTGGCTGCAGTCAGGCTTCGCGGCTAGGGTTTCCCTGAAACAGCGAGCAGTGGAATTTCATCGAACTTGAAGGCTTTCACGACCACCCACCTTATGAGCAACACCGTCTGCTCGTGCCAATTCTAGCTCGGACGGGCTGTCGAGCACATAGCAATATCGATTGCTAGGTGCAGCCTTTTGCGGGAGACGGGGGCGGCGACCAAAACGGTCGCGGGTTGGCCGAAGTACTTCCACCATATCGTGGGCGACGCTCAGTCACTTTTTCATGCAAAGCCCAATCGTTGGGGACGTCCCGCACTTCGCCCCGTCCGCGGCACCGCCACTTGGGCAGAACACGGACACTAGTGCTTCGCTGCTGTCGCAATTGACTGCGCCGTCTGCCTGAACCGCTCGGATGTTGACCGTCGCCGGATCCCCCTTATCTCCCTTTTCGCCTTTCGGACCCTGCGGGCCTTGAGGCCCCTGCGCGCCGGCGGGGCCCTGTGGTCCAGGCACTCCTTGGATGCCTTGGGCTCCCTGCGGGCCCGCTGGACCTTGCGCGCCTGGATCTCCTTTAGGCCCTGGGTCTCTCCCACACGCTGCAAGTGCGAACGCAGCGCTCATTGCGGCCACAGCAATCAGTTTGTGCATTGCCAACCTCCAACGATCAAGATGATTAAACTTCGCGGCTGACAGCCGCGCAAGAGGCGTCAGAGGTCCTTGCCGATCGCATCTTGAAACAATGCCCTTCCACCATCGGCGTTCCTGATCTGCCTCTTCATCTACGCCGGGTCAGCCTTCGTTTCGGTCTTGGGCCTGGTTTCGACCGTGCGAACCGCAGACGCCGCTCAGGTGATGGCCCGTACGAATTAGCCGCGCATCCGGCATTCGATCGTCGACCAGGTTGTGTCCGCCTATCTCGACCGAATTGGCCGAAGGCGGCCGGTGCGCCCGTTCGAACGGATGGCAATCAACGCATTCGGTGCGACAATTGCCGACGATCTCGCGGTCAAGCTCATGACACCAGAAACCGTCTCCTGGCAGATGAAACGCTCGCCTCGGACTTTCGACCTCAAGCCAAGTAGTCCTGCGGCGGCGCCTTCCTTCAGCCCAGAACGATAGTTTCAACTCTCAGGCAGGGCATGCACCTGTAGGCATAGGCGGCGGGCAGGTTTGCAATTGCCGGCAGGGACGCGAGAAACTCCATTGGACGGTGACATCTGTTGCAGATGCGGGTTGGTGCCTTGTCCGTGCCACCGCCTTGCGCATTGCTGGTCCGCCAAAAGGTGAGAACGGTAATTTCAATCGCCGGCGTTTTACACTCCGGACGACTACCGCGTGGCTGTATCGAAAATAGGCCCCGCCAGCGTGAGCCGCTATTGCTCCTAAACCGAGACTCAGTTCTGATTTCGATCATTGCGGCCAAATTGCCTTCGGGAGGCGATCGTGAACGGCGAAGCCGGATGCACCGTTTGTAGCCAAGCTCGACTGCTCAAAGCTGTTTTCCCCGTCACCAAAGGCTACGAACTGAAGCGTTATGAATGCGCTAGTTGCGGCAGCGATCTGTGGCTAGTTACGAGAGTGTCCCGATCATCCGCGCCTAAGCAGCAAAGCGGGAGATCCCGCCGAGGTACGCGGCCTAAGACCATCGAAGCGGCCTTGAAGGGCGCCTCTCGTGCCGCAGGTAATCCAAAGCCGAAAGCCCCGCCAGCGTGAACCGCTGCGCTCTTCTTGCCTGGGGTGAAGGCCTTCTGCCGGCTGTGAACAGATCATACGCGGTGAGAGCTGGACCCGCCGCGATCGCAACCTTGCACGAAGCCATTTCCCAGCCCCGGCGAAATCTCGCTGAAACGGAGGGGGTCGAAGGTGCCGGCATCGAACGCCGATTGACACGCGGCGACGACGCCGGCGGCGAGATAGAGAACGGGCACGGCCGCAGCCGCGCTGAAACAACGTTCATCGTCCACCTTTGAGGTTTTAGGATCTGCGCCACGGCCCCCGGCGCGCGGGATCTCAAGACGCTGGCGCTAGGCCAGGTCGACGTAACGGGTGGCGACATAGCCGTCGACGATGCGCAGCCATTTCGTCGCGCCGTTCATGATCTCGCCGGAAACCGCAACCTTGTCGCCGGCATTGAGCACGTTGACCATGGTGGAGCTCGCGCTCGCGTTCGATCGGACATCGAGGCCGTCGACGTTGATGACGCCGAGACGGCCAGTCACCGACGGCGCCGGCGCCGGCCGTTCGCTCATCAGCTTCGCGACGCCGTACCGAAACATGACCATGTCGAAACTCGGATCGTCTTTGCGACCCTTCGGCAACGCGAACTCCTTGTGTCCCGCCGCCATGATCGGCTTAGCGCCGACGTGCTGCAAGATCGCAGCGCAGACGCGCATATAAGCCAGCATCTGCACGTCCGGCCACGCCTCGGCCCGCGGCCCCTTGGTCTCGCCGGTGTTCTCGGCCTCGATCCCGATGAGATGCGAATTGCCGTCCGTCACGCCCTGCCAGGATCCGGCGCCGGCGTGCCAGCCCTTGCCGGCCGCGATCATGTAGACCTTGCCGGAGCGGCCGAGCCCGATGTTGCAGAGCGGCCCGCCGAGATCCGGCCGGCCGTCAACGAGAACGTTAATGTCGGGCAGATCGCCGTGAAGCGGGCCGCAGGTACGGTGGCAGAGCACACCCTGCACCTTGCCCATGTTGCCGTGGCCGCGCGTTTGCCAGCCGGGATGCTCGAGCACTTCAAGGCCGGCGTCACGCAGCACGCTCGGCAGCCAAGTCAGGGAAAACTGCCTCGAAATCTCTCCTCTTCGTTAAGGACCGCCCATTGAAATCACTGGGCTGGCGCCCCCAATTGTGGGTTGCATCCGCGCAAATCTCGCGCTATTTGCCCAGAATGGGCTGGAGGTTGTGGGCTGCATTAGGAGCTCTCATTGCGTGCGCTGGTGTTGCCGGCGGGTCCTCCTATGGCTTTTACGAATTGAACCGGCGGCTCGATGTCATTGCCGAACACGACGCGACGCAAAGCCGACAGCTGAAGGTCCTGACTGACCTGGCGCGGCTTCTGTCCCCCACGGATGGCGAACACCGCCGCCTCGACATCCGCAAATTCGCGATAACCAGCCAGCTCGCCCAATCCAGCGCGCCGATCGTTGTCATCGGGGACAGCATCACCGAAGCCGCGCTGCTGCCGACCAGACTTTGCGGCCACCCGCTCATCAATGCCGGGATCGGCGGCCTGACAGCAGGCAATTACGCTGATCTCGCACCTGGCCTCCTGGCCGAGCGTAAGATCGCGGCACTCGTCATCGCCCTAGGCATCAACGACGCGAACCGAACGACCGGCTCGACCGACGAATTCGTGCGGCAATACCGGCGACTGCTCGCCATCGCCGGGCAAGCGAGCGCCCACTTGATCATCGCCGGCGTTCCGCCGATCGACGCCGACGGTGCGCTTGCACCCTATTTCGACATTCCACGCAGCGAAGAGATCGATGCCAAGCTGGCGAAGATCGCCGCTGATGCTGGTCTGCCCTTTGTCAGCCTGCGTGGCCTAAAGATGCGCGAGCCCGGCACGCGGGTGGATGGTGTTCATCTGACAGCCAAAGGATATGAAGCCTGGCAGCGCGCCGTCATCGGCGCAGTACAGGCCACGCTTGACTGTGCCTCATCCGCTTCACCCGACTAGAACGGCGCGCCAGTCGCGTGCATTGCGTTGTAGATCAACGTCGCAGCACTCGCCTGCCCCGCAGCCGTGAAGTGCGTTCCATCGGCCTGCCGGTTCGTACCTCCTGTCAGACTGTCGAGATTGCCTCCGCCGAACCAAGGATTTCCAAGCGCTACCAGATTTGCCTGCGCGCCCTGAATCGTCGCATTGGCCGCGTTGCTAAGAATGGTCTCGGTCGGGATGAACACGCGGCCCGAGAAACCACAGGCCTGCATGGCCGCGACTTGCTGCTGCATGAAGGCCTGATAGTTCGCCGCGCTGGTGCCGGTATCGTTCTCGCCTAGAAAAAAGATGACGGCGAATGTTACGCCGGTCGTCGCAGGAGTAGTGCCGCGGCCTGCCAGCCGTTTCATCGCGACGCAGCCGCGGCTATAGAGCACCCCTCCGGGGGCGTACAGCGTGGAGGTTGCGCCGCCGACAGCGCCAGGAACCAGGATCACCCGGTTGAAAGCGCCGTTGGTGATCAGAGCGTCAGCCAAACGCGGTCCGATGGAGCCGGGTCCTAAGCTGCTCTGGGTCTGGCCTAGCAGAGGATCAAGATTTTGGTAGAGCGCGCCATCGTAGATGTTGAAGTTGTCGATTGCCGACGCATTAGTTGGCGTGAACGACGAAGGACCGACAGATGCACCGTTGCTGGCGCCCAGCGTGATCAGAACCAGAGTCTTCTGTGCGCCGTTGATGGTCGCGTTGCACGGGATACCGCCCGCATCGGTCCGGCGGGTATGGCCGGACACCGAATAATTTCCGCTGTTGTTGAGGGGGGTCGGGTCGTTGCGCCAGTTCTCACCCAAGACTAGCGGGTCATTTGACCCGCCCCCTCTGGACTGACCGAAAGAGGAGCCCGGCGAGAGGAGAAGCGCGAGCGCCGCAAGACAGATCACCAGAAGCCGCATACTTTGAGCCTTTGAAGATGAGTGTTGCCAATTGTGATGATCGTGATCGCGTTGCTGCCGTCACCCTGCTCATTTGCCGAAATGAAGTTGGCGCCGAGCACCCCTTTGAACACGTCAGAGACCGTGACCGACATGTTGAAGTTAGCCGTACCGGGGAAGAGCTGGTTGGAACCGGCATCGATGGTGTTCGTGCTATTGAGCGCAAGCCCGAAATTGTACTGCGCGCCCAGCGTCGAGGAACGCGGCGTGACGTAGTAGATGGCATCGAGCGACGATCCAGCCGCCCCGGTCACGAAGTTGAACTGGTTCACGGCGCTCGCGTCAGCCTGCCGGACCGTGGATGAGCTATAGGAGTAGATGCCTCCGGACGCAGGATCGTTGCTTGTCGAGCAGAGATATTCCTGGTTGAAGGCATTCCACAGATTGAAGGTTCCTGCCGTGCCGCTCGCCCCATAGGTGAAGCTGACCTGACCCGCCGAGCCGGTCCTGGTCGTCCCCACATGAGTGCATTGATGCGCGGCGCAGGTGAATGTCGTCGTGTTGTTGTAGCGGCACGCCATTGAATTCTTGTTCGTGGGCAGTCCATCGATTTTTTCGATGTCGGTCGAGCCCGCACCAGTCCCACGCACGCTTGCACCGACTGTATTCGACCCAGCGACCGCGCCTGCGGACCAATCCGGCCCCGAGCACAGGCGCAGTGTTCCGGAGTCTAGGCCGACGAACCAATCATAATTCGAACTTGCGGCCCAGTTGGAGCCAAGCGCAACCGAGAGTTCGCACGCACCCACTGTACCAGCGACGCAAAGCTGACGGACGACAACAGCCGAGCCGTTATATATCGGAACATTCTTGCCGGCCGCAGACGCCGTGTAATAGCTCGTGGTGGCAGCCGTGACTGACGCTGCCAATACCGGCGTATTGCTGGTCAGCGTGATACGGCCCTGCGGCGTCGGCCACTGCACCAGCGCGCCGGTCTCGGTATTGAGCGAAGTGACGCCGCTGCCGCCGCCGCCAAGCGCGCCGACCGTGGTTTTCTTGAACGCATTGCTGGCCGAAACGTCCTGGATCAGGACGAGGTCGGACGCGCCCGGAGACGCTTTCAGCGTCAATGCGCTGACGTCGATATCGCTCGGCGTCGCGGTCGAGCCGCCGGTGTTGCACTTGAGGGTATAGGCCGCCATCGTTGCCACTTTGGCATTGGTGACGGCGTTGGCCGCGATGGTCGTGGCACAGCTGCCGGCCGATGCTGTGACGTCCCCGGTCAGCGCCGGCGTCTGCGAGCAGGCCAGCGACGACGATAAATCGGCAAAGCTCGGCTGCGAGCAGCCGTGCACGCCGGCGCTCGACAGCGTCCGAAACCAATTGCTCGAGGAGCACGTCGAGGCAACCACCGTCGTGGCGATCACGCCGGCGTCGCGTTGATCTAAATCAATGGAACACCGCTCCGGGTGAATCGCTTCGATCCCGACGGCACCCAGCACGTTTCCCCCCTTTGGCCGCCAACGGATATGAACCCATGACGGCGTAAAGGTGCCAGGATCGGCCATCCAGATCGTTTATCAAAGCGGACGGCACACGGACCCAAGCAATTGCTTGGCCGCTATCAAACCGCCGGCGGCACGCGCATCCCAATCCAGCTACTTGCTAACGACCGCACCGCTCGACGGGGCCGTTAGTGAGAGGGATTCTCGGAAGTCGGCCTGCGGGACGCATAATGCGTTGCACTATCACCGATCTTGTTGGGGACCCACTCCTCCGCGGTCGAGTCCCAATGATGAGTCTCGTCGAAGTTTTTCCAGGGTGGCCGCTTTGGCTTGCTTTCACCCTTCTGTCGATTTGCATTCAGTGCTCGGAGTTGGACGACGAGTACCCCAGCCATCATCACCCATTCGCGAGCGCTATATCTTGAGTTCCATTTGATTGCCGCGAGCATTGGATGCCTCCTTCAAAGTGAGAAGCCTTTGCCACACTAGCCCGGGTCAAGAACGCAGGGATGTAAAGTACTTCACACTCAGCCGACATCTTCGACATAGTTGCGGGCGATCTTAGTGCCCGGCGACCGCAATTTACGTTTGCTCGACATTCGGCGGGCATTTTGCCGCGCGCTCAAACGCACCCGACGATGAGTCGCATTGTTTTTTGGTCGCAAGCATGGGCGATAGTCTAAGGCCGCCCATCGGGCGACCTTCCACGCCCAGCGGTAGTAATTAGGCATACACGGCGCCGGCCGCCGGAGCTAGCAATTGCGCTGCTAGTAAGTGAGGTCGAAAGCAACGCTGTAATGGTCGGAGGTGTTACGGCGGCGAACCTGCCGCAGGATCTTAAAAATTCGCGTCGATCGTCTTCTTCTGGAGAGGACATCGCGCCTCCTATGATTTTGGAAATAATGAAGTGTTAGTCGATTAGAAAGTTAAGTAGTTCAATCACGAAATGTAGCCAAAAATCCCGTTTCAGTCGGCGGACTCTTTACGCGCTGCTAGAATGAATGAAAGAAGCGGTACCTACGTGCGGCTGCTGACACTCGGGCAGGATCTGACAGCCGTAGGAACCTAGCATCACTGCCCGGCTTGCTGTCTCGCTAGCTCTCTTCTTCGAGCCGGCGGAGCGGCCCCGGCCTTTGACCCCCAGGCAATCCAGCCGGGGTCGTCTCTAAGCCGCGCGGCCTCGCCTTACTCGGCGGCTCTTCCTTGGGAACATAAAGCTGCGTCCAGAGTCTGCCCACGTAGTGGCGAGACGTGCCTATGACATCAAGACAAGATTCCGTCCGATGTCCCAAGTGCGACCGACCGACACGGGTTATAGAGCGCATTTGGAACCCAAAGCCACCCGGCTTCCTCTGGATCTTCGAATGCGAATGCGGCGAGTTGGTCTGGGAAGAACAGCCACATGAGGACGTGGTGGCAGGGCCTTGAACAAGGCGCCCACCCTGCCCACGAGAAGATTTGGCGAAGGAGGACAAAGCCTGCCGGCGTAACCGGCGGGCCTTTGATCAGATCACTGCGCTTGCTTCTTTGTCGACGTCGGCGGCTTCGCTGTGCCGCTCTTCGGGGGACCATAATTCGCTGAGCCACGAGAGCCATAGCCCCCAGCCTTGCCATCCATTTTGTTAGCCGATGCTGGCGATGTCATGAAGCCGGCGGCGATCATGGCGCCCCCGAATGCAACGATTACGATCAAGGATAGCTCTTAAGATTGACATTGGCTGCTCCAAAACAGCTTTTCTGAAATCGCCACGCCGCAATGCACGTAGCGGGTGCAGCTTATTCCCTACTAGCTTGGCCCGCGAGCCATTTTTCTAAAGCTTGGAGGCCCGCCAACGTGAACCAACGGGCGAGGAAGGCGCTGTCATCAGCCTGTGGCATAATCATTGCAATGTTGAAGACGGACTGGGATTTCAGTGCCCAGTTTGAGACAAGAGCGCCGCCGGGGGGACTGGCATTTCGAGCCCGGCAGCGCTCTCCTTTATGTTCTGGCTCGCCTGCGGAAGGCCCGCACCCGATTGGGGCGCGGGCCAAATTGCCAACGGTTGGCAGGCGGACTATTCGGCCGCCTGCAGCACCACCGCCGACCGTCTGGCGGCTACCTCCGCGCGCTCGTCATCAACCAGCTCGTTGGCATGACCTAGGGACTCCTCAAGCTCCGCCTTCACGTGGTCAGCGGTCCAGAGCAATCCGCCCAGTATCGATGAGGCTAAGAGGATGCCGCGCGGTTAAGTGAGCAATTTTCCAGGCTGAAGGAGATCGCCTCGAACCTTGAATACCCTAAGATTGAAGGGGATCCCGTTCTGTGGCTCACCTTCAGCGAGACCCAACACACGCACCGCCGGCGCCTCCACCTGATCAACCGGGCAACTAGGACCAAAATCCCCTCGTCTTGGTAACTCGCGGCCTGCGGTCCCTCACGCCGCCGGGCCCTCCTCGCGGCCTGAGCTTGGCTCGCCTCCATCGCTCCGCCGCCCTCCAACTCTATGCCGCGCGATCTCAGCACCGGAGGCGTCAACCACGATCACGACCGTGCCCGCATAACGGTCGCAATCTGGATCGCTGGCGATGTCCCGAGCGACGCGGGCGCCGTACTGGTCGGCTAGCTCAGCAGAGCTAAACATCTCACCCAAGTCATCCGCCTGTGTCTCGCCTTTGTGGAAAATCGGGAAGTAGTAACGTCGCATAGCGGAGCTCGCCCTTTCGCGCCGATATGCGCTCATCTCGGGAGGTCCGCACCTGTCAAAAACGACAGGGTCCTGGGAAGCGGATCACCGGGCGCCCTCCTCACAGCACCCGCCGCGTGTGTCGTCATTGACCCGCAGCAACAACGCTCGATGCATGCCGCTAGACAGCCTGATAACACTCCCCGACCTTGTCCCGCGGGGCACTTGGCTGGCACCGACAACCTACCAGAGCCGACTCAATCGGCTTTGAACACGACGCCGATGCGAGTATCACTGGACCAAACGAGACGACAATCTCGGATGATACGGTCTCTTTCCAACATCATCTTGAATGTGGCACGCATGTGCAGCTTCGTCGGTAGCTCGATGCCAGCGCCGTCCTCCGAGATGTTGAAAACGCGGCAACGTTGGCTGCCGCCATCTCCAAAAATGTAGGCGACCAAGTCGACATCCGAACGATCGATCTTCCGGCGATCCGACATGATTACTTATCCTTGAGTTGACGCGGCTGCCTCGGGTCCTTCATTGGTCGAAGCTATTTCAAGCAGTCTAAACTGCCTCGCGATCCGTGTTGCCAAGCGCGACCGCTCTTTGGCGAGCTCTCCCTCATAGTCGGATACGTCGTGTCCGTCTCGCTTAAGGACCTCGATCAGGATTGTTTGGCTCTGAACATAGGTCACCTTGTCAGCGATCTCTCGCGTCAAAACAGCCAGCTCGTCATCATTATCTGATGTCACGGCGATCTCCTTGGTCGGACTGATCACGCGCAGAAAGGCGCGATTTTGCATGCCCAATACTTACAGATCGTTACGCGGGCACCCTGGACCGCCCCTATAGGCGCGTCGCCAGTTCGGCCCTGGCCGAGCAAGCTGGGTGCAAGCGCAACCTCGCGATGTTCACGCTCCAAACCTGGAACTCATCATTTACCACCTGGCTATACGATCATGGTCCGCAGCGCTTCTGCTGGCATGAAATCGATGTCCAACAATCGACAAGAGATCCGTCCGTGGTCGCCCGACGAAGAAGCGCAACTACTTGCGCTACTCGACGAGGGCATGACTGCAACCGAGCTGGGCGAGCGGTTGGGTCGCAGTCGCCAGGCCGTCTACGGTCGGTTACAACGTTTCCGCAAGCAGCGAGGCCGAGTAAGCCGATCCAGTGGACGCGCCTTCGCGCAATGGATCGGTTAGCCGGCGGTCTCCCTCCCCGGCACAACAGTCGCCGCGGCTTTGCATCATTCACCGCGGCAACAACCTTCCTCGGCAGTGCGGCGTCGTGTTGCGCGCGCGCCAGCCGGACGATCGCAACCGTCGAAGCGACGTATCCTTGAAGGGTGTTGACTTGCGCTGACCCTGAGGGAATGGACGGGATAGCGGAGAATTGCCTAAACTGACGCGATGCACCGCGAAATCAAAGAGATGCTGATCGGTTCAGGCATCATAATCCTACTCGGCATCGGCATCATCGCATGGCCGCCCCTCGGCCTATTCGTTGATCGCTACTTTTTCTCGTACCTGAGACTGGCGCTGCAGTGGGCCATCTCTTGAAGCAAATCGGCACCCAACCTGAGACGTTTCAGATCCCCTCGCCGCGGCGTCCAAGGTTAGCAATCAATGCCCGAAAATCCATTGAGTCACGAAAACGTCGCCGATAGGCTCAAGCTCGTGCGGAAAGCCGTTGCCGGGACGCAGACGGCGTTTTGTAAGCGCATCGGAATTGAAGTGCAGCGCTGGAACAATTTCGAACGGGGCATGCCTTTGTCGAAGAGCGTCGGCATTTTGCTGGTGCAAAAGATTCCAGACCTTACCCTGGATTGGTTATTTCTAAGGAAAGAGGATGGATTGCCACTCCGACTTCGCGATGAGTTGGAGTTCACAACCCCGTAGCTACAACCCTGAACATGCCCGTCACTCCTGCAGGGTTGAAGGCGCCCTTAAATATCGTCGCGCGTGGTGGGATAAGTGCGCTGCTTGCGAACTGCGCACTATGTTGTTAGACCGCGCCCTCAACATTGAAGGAGCGCCGCTTGCCTACGAAGAAACAAGTAGTTCGTCGCGAGTGGACCAGGTCCGACGTCAAGGAACTCAAGGCGAACTCAAAGACACGAACCCCTGTGGTGAAAATAGCCAAGATGACCAAGCGAACCGAGGGCGCGCTACGTCAGAAGGCGCTCTACTTGGGAATTGGTCTGGGCCATCAGCGGTGATTGAAAGCTCGCTGGCTCACACAGAACCGGCCTGCCGAATTTCGATACTGGTTTGACATCAATCTGACGCGCTCGGGTGCAGATTATTCGTCTTACGATGCGCCGCTGAATCTCGCGACCTCGTGCTAGAGGTTGAGGGCTCGCTACCGCCAGCCCCGGCGAGCCCTCCCTCAGTCAGCAAGACTGACGTTTAAGTTTTCCATAAGTGTGACATCGACGACATTGCGCCCCCGCACTGTCGCTCTAGGCTTGTCCTGCCGGGGCTGGAATCAATATTTCACGTCTTCATTTTACCCGGCTGGCCGCAGTGGTCCGCCGCTGCGGCCTTTTCGTGTGGCGCCTATCTTCACGGCGCGTTTGGAGGGCTCACCCGATCCGTAGATTTCAGCCGAGTCTTTTCCGCTATTGTTCACGACGTCGAAGCTGACCTTGGCCCCCTCTGCCAAGGACGTGCAACCGGCCTTCTCGACGCCGAAATATGGACGAAGACGTCCTTGCCGCCGTTGTCAGGTTGAATGAACCCGTAATCCTTCGTTGGGTTGAACCACTTCACAGTCCACTTCCAACGAGATTATGCTCGCGCCGGCGCTTAGATTCAACGACGGCTTCGCAAAGAGCTAATCCTTCCCCTTGAGCACCCGCCCAGTGTAGGCATGCGACTATCGCAAATTCCGGTTAGCATGTCATACTGCTTATTCCGGTATGGCAGCCATTCCGGTCGATACTTTCGGTCGAACGGCACTGATCGCGACAGCCGAACTGGTCGGGCTTTGACGAACAGCTGCTTTCGCAGGTGCTAAAAGCCGAACTTACGCGGCCCAGACAGCGAGCTAGCGTGTCGGCTTTAGTCCGCTCACATCGCTGTCGTTGTTCTTCTCTTTCCTTTCGGCGTGTTTCTTCATCACTCTGAGCCAGCTGAATAGTATCGTACGAATTCGTCCTCTGGACTGTGCGTGTCCGCCAATACGATACGTTTCGACATGATTGCCTCCAAGGTGGGAGAGTCACCGGTATCGCGTGAAGCATAGGAGCGAACAACGGGCAGTTGAAGCTATCAAAGGATATATACCCTCCTAGCCACGTCCTTTCAGCAGCAGCAAACATATCTCATCGCAGCGCCAGTCCGCCCCTCGGCCTGCCAGCGCTTCGTGACGGTACGGTTCATCCGCGCGCCCGCCTGGCGATCGCGATAACCGCGTCCTGTTTCTCGGATAGGCCGCCGCAAGCTGTCCAACTCTCTCGATTGCCCGTGCTTTCAAGCTCCGCTGTATGTCTATGCACGAGACGAGGATACCGCAGCTCAAATGGAAGGCGATTTCGCGCTGCACATTTCGATCATTGCCTCGAAGATCCTCGATCGCCAGATCAATGTAGTGCTGGTTCTCCGGCGGCAACCCATGAAATCTGAACGATAGCTGTCCACACCCCCCTCACTGGAACAGGTGGACAAGGAAAAACATGCATTTCTTGGCACTTCTAAGTTCCTGTGCGGAATCATTCCTTTTTTTCAATCGGATCGGGAGGATTGGCTATTCCGCCTGCGGAAGCGCAAACATTGCTCCAGCGCCAGGCATGAGTTGGGCCCGGTGAAGGGAGCTGATCGGCTGCAAAATAGCCCTACGATAGCCCGTACTCGCGCTGCCAATACGAAATCAAAAGCGCCACGGCGATCTCCCCTGAAGCCACCGCGCTTGCTTCCAGACTTTAATGGGTCAGGACATCGTCAAACGCATGACTGACAATGCTCTGCAGGTCGCTCGCTTGCGGCGCTATTCCTGGGCTCGGCGCTGGCTCGGAATGCCCAACAAACAACGGAAGGCCGTCCCCGACAAACTGCCTGTCCATGCCAACCGGCTGCGCCAGACTAATCACGAAGTTCTGGATTTGCTCCGCGCGGTTCGCGTTGCGGGCCATACCGGTCACCATCGGATGGTGCGCCGCTACTAACGTCGCCAAACCTGTGATGTGCGGTGCTCCCATAGAGGTACCGTCCCATGCAGCCATGCCGCCCCCCGGCACAGAGCTGATGACGGCCACACCTGGACCGCAGAGTCGCACTTCCCGTCCACGGCAGGTGAACTTCGGTGCAAACAGTCCATTCGCGCCGGTCGTCATCCCAGGCTGCATCTGCGAGGGTGCCGTTTGGGCGTGATAGGTGTCAGGCGGGAAAGTCCCCGCTTGACCGAGGGCAGAGACACAGAGTGCGGTGTCCAGTCGCGCCGGGAATTGCACCGGCCCAGCACTGTTGCCGGCAGCGACGACGACGACAATGCCAGCTCTGCGTGCCTCACTCATCTGCTGAGCCACGCCCTCATTGACCTGATCGCTGCCCAGCGAGCAATTTACGACGTCGATCTCGTGGTTCACGCAATAGACCAGCGCCTCGATCAAACTGTCGAACGCGCCGCCAGGGAACAGCTTGAGTACATGCACCTCAGCTTCGGGTGCGAAGCCGCGAATACCGTTGTTACCATTGCCTGCGATCACCCCGGCACAATGCGAGCCGTGGGAGATGACATCATTGCGCCAGGTGTTCGGGTCGGGGTTGTTGTTCGGATCAAGGTTAGTTAGATCAAGTCCAATTTTGATGTGCGACAGAGCGGGATGATTTGTGTCGCAACCGGAATCGATAATCGCAACCTTAGCCCCCTTCCCGGTCAGACTGGCGTCGCTGCCCTGCAGCCCCATCAAACGCTCACCCCATCCGACAAAGGGCTGACCGCGTCGCAGGTTGGCCCCGGGCCAGTTTTCCAGCGGCTGTAGTGTAACCAGGTTCTCGCGATCGCTGCGCAATGACGGCGATGGGATCCACCGCTCCCAGTAATCAGCAAAGGGCTTTACATAGAGTGCCGCAAGGTCGTCGACGGTACCACCAAAGAAGTTTAGCGTCGCCAGCCCCGCTCCATCCGTGGCCGCCTGAACGAAGCCAGCACCATACGCGCTGACCATCGCATTCACGACGGGACGGCCGTCACTGCCGAGTACGCGCACGTTCACAGGCACGATCGCAGTCGCAGCCGCCGGTGCGGGCAGCAGCGATCCGACATCGAATGGCACGGTGTCGCTCATGTGCTGAAGTCGCACATTCTCCTGCATGAACAGGGTGCTGCTAGCCATTGCCTGACGCTGCAGCTGAAGCCCTCGATCGACTGGCATGC
>NZ_JBVVPQ010000079.1:0-29746 GCF_055811695.1 Bradyrhizobium sp. MI1.3
GATATAGTCGAGCGCCAGGAGCGCAACCGTCAGCACGGTCGCGACGCGGATGATGTTCAGCGCGTCAGGCAGCGAGATGAAGCGCCATTTGGTCGTGGTCAGGTTGAAGACGAAGCACACGACCAAGCTGAAGGCGAGGAAATAGGGCAGGATCTGGATCAGCAGCGGCAGGCGATCGAAGAAGCCGTCGCCGCCCTCGAAGCGCAGATAGAAGGCGGCGAACAGCGCCGCCGTCGTCGCCAGCAGGTCGTGGAGCGCGATCATGAAATTGCGCAAGGTGAGATGCGAAAGACGCGTCATCCGCTGACCGAAAATCCAGTTTAATGCAACCTGATCGCGCTGATAACCCATCTCGGCCGGACATGCCAGTCAAGGCTTGCCAGTCAAGGTTTGCCGGTCAAGGTTTGCGATCCCGGCGGCCGTTCAGGAACCGGCTACTGTCGCCTTCGCCTCGGCCTGCTGGGTCTGGATCACCATGCCGCCGGCAACGCCGACGCCGATGACGTACATCCAGCCCTCGTGGAAGTCGAACAGATGGGAGTTGAACAGCGAGGTGAAGGCGTTCTGGACCACGACCAGGAGGCCGACCCAGTTTGCGAGCCCGTCGCCGCGAAACAACAGCAGATGCAGGATCCAGATGGCGTAGAGAACGGCGACGCCGATGATGCCCCATTGCACGGCCACGTTCAGCGTCTGGTTATGCGGGTTGCCGATCACCTCGGCGGATGCCAGGTTCTGATTGCCGGGCGTCGCGGCCCGCTCGAACAATCCACGCGTCGAGCCGGTGCCGTGCCCCTTGATCGGCGCCTCCGAGAAGAAGCCGAGGGATTTCCGCCAGAATTCGAGCCGCAATCCGGCCGAGGTCGGCGCGCCTTTTTCCACATAGCGTGTGTAGTCGCTGGCGAAAGTGTCGTAGGTCTTGCGCAATTGCGGCGAGGCCTGCCAGGCGAGAACCGCGCCCACGAGTAGGGCCGCGGAGATGATCGCGATGTTGCGCCATCTCAGATGAAGCAACGCAAACACACCGAACAGGATGGGGATCGTGACGAGCGCGGTGCGCGATACCACCACGAACACCATATTGGTGAAGAAGGCGAGCGCAAGCGCCGTGAGCAGCCCGGCGATCCAGTAGCGCCTCTCGCGCAGCAACCGCACGATCGGATAGGCGAGCGCGACTGCGCAGAGCGTGAACTCCTGGCTCTGGTCGATGTAGTTCTTGACGAAGATGCCGCGCTCGACGCGGTCGGATTTGAGCGCGAGGTCTGGGTAGAAGGCGACGAGCCAGGACATCACCGACAACAGCGCGCAGGACACCAGGAAGGCGACGAACACCCAATGTCCGCGCGGCGAGCGCGCAAAATGATAGAGCAAGACCGGCAGCACCAGCAGCTTGACGGTCGGATTGACCGCGTAGAAGCGCGCCCCCCAGGCCGCGTCCGACCACAGCGTCCCGACCAGCGCGAGCAGGACCAGCGCAATCGGCGCCAAACAGATCGGACGCTTGAGCGATTGCAAGAACTCACGGACGTCGAGGAACGGCACCATGCAGAGCAGCATCAAGGCATTGAAGATGCCAGCAAGCGACGTCGACCATGGCAGCGAGGCCGCGGTCAGGATCGCGAACAGATCGACCGTCTCGGACCAGGCCGCCGGACTGCGCAGACGCCGCCACAGCACCTGGCCGGTCGTCTCCCCGGCGAGCGCTGTCACTTGTCCCCTCCCCGGGCGCGATGCACCAACGCGGTCGTACTGAAGCCCTGGAGGATGTCGACCAGCACGACCGTTCCGCCCGCGGCCTCGACGACCTCATGGCCGACCACCTGCTCGCGGGTGTAATCGCCCCCTTTGATCAGCGCGCTCGGCTTGGTGCGGGTGATCAGGTCGATCGGCGTATCCTCATCGAAAATAACGACGAGATCGACCGCTTCGAGCGCCGCCAGCACTTCCGCACGCGCTCGCTCGTCCTGAACAGGGCGGTCGGCGCCCTTCAGCCGCCGCACCGAGGCGTCGCTGTTGAGGCCCACGATCAGGCGGTCGCAGGCGGAGCGCGCCGCTGTCAGCACCTTGACGTGGCCGGGATGCAGGATGTCGAAGCAGCCATTGGTGAAGCCGACGCGCTGGCCTTGCTTCTTCCATTCCGCGAGCTGCGCGTCGAGCGCACCGGGCTCGAACACGATCTTCTCTTCGGCCGCGAGATAGGCATGCGGCAATATCTTTCGCTTCAGCTCGGCCACACTCACGCTGGCGGTGCCCTGCTTGCCGACGGCGACGGCGGCCGCGGCACTGGCTATGCGAAGCGCCGTGTCCCAGTCTGCGCCGGCGGCGAGCGACACCGCGAGCGCGGCGGCAACGGTGTCGCCGGCGCCGGAGACGTCGCGCACCTTGACCGGAAATGCCGGAACGTGAACGGCCTCGCCGTTGCGCGGCACCAACGTCATGCCGTGCTCGCCTTGGGTGACCAGGATCGCTTCGCAATCGGCGAGCCGCATCACGTCCTCGCTGGCATCGACGATGCTCTGCGGGGTGTCGGCGCGGCTTCGGGTCGCTTCCGAAAATTCCTTGCGATTGGGCGTGAGCAGCGTGGCGCCGCGATAGATCGCCCAGTTCAGGCTTTTGGGATCGACGATCACGGGCTTGCCGAGTTTTCGCGCGGCGTCGATGGTGTGGCGGATGACGCGGGCCGTCAGCACGCCCTTGGCGTAGTCGGACAGCAGCACGACGTCGGCGCGCGCGATCTGTGGCAGGATCGCTTCGATCAGCTTGGTCTCGATCGTATCGGAAGCAGGCTGGGCCTGCTCCCAATCCGCACGCAGCATGTGCGTGGAAAAATGCTCGGAGACGAAGCGGACCTTTCGCGTGGTCGGGCGTGAGGGATCGCACACCAGCACGCTTTCGATTGCACCCTGCTCCGCAAGCGTCGAGGCGAGCTGCCTGCCCGCCTCGTCCTCGCCGACGAGGCCGACGAAGATGCAGCGCGCGCCGAGCGCAGCGACGTTGCGCGCGACATTGCCGGCACCGCCGATATGGATCTCGCTGCGCTGTACGACGATGACAGGCGCCGGCGCTTCCGGCGAGATCCGCGACACCTCGCCATAGACGAACTCGTCCAGCATGATGTCGCCGATGCACAGCACGGTGCGGCCCGAGATGGCTTGCGCGAGGGCATCGAAATCGAGAATGGGCGTCGGCATGGTGATGGGCCTCAGCGGAAGCGGTCGGGCCGGTCGAGATAATCCCCGACATAGGCCTTCACCGCGTCCTCGAGCGTCGTGAAACCGCCATTATAGCCGGCGCGGTGGAGGCGATCGACCTCGCTCTGGGTGAAATATTGGTAGCTGCCGCGGATCTGCTCGGGCATGTCGATGTATTCGATGTTGGGGCTGGCGCCGAGCGCGCCATAAGCCGCCAGCATCAGATCCTTGAAGCTGCGCGCCTTGCCCGTGCCGACATTGAACAGCCCGGATACCGAGGGCGTTGCCAGCAGCCACATGATCACGCGCACGACGTCGTCGACATAGATGAAATCGCGGCGCTGGTCGCCGTCGCAGATGCCTTCGCGATGCGACTTGAACAATTGCACGATGCGGCCCGCTTTGACGTCGTCGAAGCGGCGCGCCAGCACGCTCATCATCGAGCCCTTGTGGTATTCGTTGGGGCCGAACACGTTGAAGAATTTCAGCCCGGCCCATTGCGGCGGCAGCTTCTCGCCGTTCGCTGCGCGCTCGGCGACGGCGAGATCGAACAGGTGCTTGCTCCAGCCGTAGAGATTCATCGGCCGCAGTTTCTTCAACGCACGGACCGAGGCGTCGTCGTCAAATCCCTCCTCGCCGTCGCCATAGGTCGCCGCCGAGGAGGCGTAGATCAACGGCACCGCATTCGCCGTGCACCAGTCGAGGAGGCGCATCGACAGGCGGAAGTTGGTCTCGAACACCAGGTCGCCGTCGGTCGCAGTGGTCGCGGAAATCGCCCCGAGATGGATCACGGCATCGAGCTTACGGCCCTTTAGCCAGTCCGGCAGCTCAGCTGGCGGCACGATATCCACAAGCTGCCGCTTGGCGAGGTTGCGCCATTTGCCCTCGCTGCCAAGGAAATCGCAGACGACCACGTCGCTGCGGCCGGCCTCGTTCAGCGCGGCGACGACATTCGATCCGATAAAACCGGCTCCGCCGGTCACCAGCAACATTCCAACGTCCCTGCCAGATTCCGCCTGCCCGAAGTTTTGCGGCCCGGTTCTGCCCTAGCGCATGATCCGCCAAAGTGTAAGCGGTTTTGGGATTGCCACTCAGCCGGCTTTACCTGCCGGCGCGGAGCGGCTAACCGAACCGCCACATCCAGCGCACCCCGGCCCTTTTAACGAATGAACCAAGATTCGCAACTTAGTGGAGAGGCAGATCGGGGCGACACCCGCCCGATCCTGATCGTCCCCTACATGTGGATCGGCGATTTCGTCCGGAATCACACCGTCGTGCGGGTCTTGAACGAGCGCTGGCCGAACCGGCCGATCGATTTGCTCACGACATCCCTGTGCGCGCCCTTGGTCGATTACATGCCGGGCGTGCGCGAAGCGATCGTCTGGGACCTGCCGCGCGGCCGGCTCGCCGTAGGCCGCCAGCTCGGCCTGGCGAAGCTCCTGCGCGAGCGAAACTACGGCACCGCCCTGGTGCTGCCCCGTACCTGGAAGGCCGCCATTGCGCCCGCTTTGGCCGGGATTCCGGAAAGAGTCGGCTTCGTCGGCGAGTTCCGGTTCGGCCTGCTCAATCGCTGGCGCTGGGGCGAAAAGAAACTGCCCCGCTTCATCGACAAGAACGCTGCCCTCGCCCAGCCCGATGGCGCCCCGCTGCCGGCGGAATGGCCGGTGCCGCAGTTGCGGGTTCCGGCCGAGGACATCGTCCGCTGGCGGCAGGCCAACGGCCTCAGCGCCGCCGCCGCTGTGGCACTGGCTCCTGGCTCGGTCGGCGCTTCAAAGCGCTGGACCTATTATCCCGAGGCCGCCCGCTTGCTCGCCGAGCGCGGCCTTGAGGTCTGGGTTGTCGGCGGCCCCGGGGAAAAGGGCCTGGCCGAGGAGATCGTCGCGGCGGCCGGCGCTCGCGTGCGAGACCTCACCGGCAATGATCTGCGCAACGGCGTGCTGGCCATGGCCGCGGCCGGCGTCGCAATCTCCAACGATTCCGGCCTGATGCATGTCGCAGCCGCCCTGGGCACGCCGACCATGGGCATCTTCGGCCCGACCAGCCCCTACCTCTGGGCTCCCCTCAACGGCCTCGCCGCGACCGTGGTCCAGGACAAGAGCGTGCTCTCCTGCCAGCCCTGCCAGAACACGATCTGCAAGATGAACGACCACCGCTGCATGCGAGATATCGCGGCGAGCGAGCTGGTGGAGATTGCGCAGCGGGTGCTGGGTGAGGTGGGGATGCGGGCTTCGACCTAACGGCTGTCGGGGCTCCGCCGATGTTGACACCATGCCAGTGTTTTGCCCGACGAGCGACTTCGTAAAATCAGCAGAACACCGCACCATCGCCAAGCCATTGATTTCGTTGGCCCCGGCTACTGTGAATGGGGTTGTTTTCGCGTTTTTTGTTTTGGCGACGCTACGACAAGGGCTCAAAGCAGCGGCCGATAGACCTCCCCGATCCGCGCTGCCTCGGCATCGAGGCTGAACCGTTCGAGCACCCTTGCCCGCCCGCGCTCCCCCATAGCGATCGCGGCGGCCACGTCACGCATCAGCGGTTCCACCGCTGCAGCCAGCGCATCGGCGTCACCGGTCGGGATCAGCACGCCGGTCACGCCATCCTCGACCACGAGTTCGGCCGCGCCGGCGCGCGCGGCGACCAGCGCGCTCCCGGCCGCCATCGCCTCGATCAGCGTCAGGCCAAAACCTTCGTTGCGCGAGGTAAAGGCGTAGATCGTCAGCCGCTGATACCAGCGCTGCACGTGTTCGATCGGCAGCTCGCCGGTGATGACGATGCGCGATTGCAGGCCGGCGGCCTCGATCCGCTTCTTCAGGTCGTTTGCAAAAGCGGTTTGCTCGGGTGTGACCTGGCCGACGATGATTGCGGTGAAATCCGGATAGCGCGGCAGCAAACGGCACATCGCATCGACGAACACATCGGTGCCCTTCTGCGCACGTACGCGGCCAAAGCAGCCGATCGCGTAGCGGCCCGGCAGCGCGGCTTCCGCGAAGGCGGCGGTGCGATCTGCCGGCGGCGCATAGACGGCGGTGTCGACGCCGTGCGGAATCACCGACGCCTTCACTTTCAGGAACGAGGCCGAAAGATCCGATGTCGCGATGATCGCGTCCATGCGCCGGATCAGCCAGCGCGTGATCCAGCTATGATGACGCTGTGCCGCCGAGGTGAAGACGAGCTTGAGCGGCCAGCCGAGCGCGCGCAACAGCACGCCCGCGATCATCTCGTTGTTGCGGCGCGCGTGCCAGATCAACGGCGCCTGGCGGCGCCACAATCCCAGGAGATCGGCACCGTTCAGGCGCGCGATTCCCTCCGGCGCGTCGGAGCCGAACCACGCGGCGGGAAACAGCTTTGCCAGCCGCGGCGCCACCATCCGGTTGGTCGCGGTGACCCCGGAATAGCGCCTGTGCAGATTTGGCACGATCACTTCCAGATCGCTTGGGGAATTCGCCACGCCACGCTCCGTTTCGAAAGTCCCTATACGCAACATTAAGCATAGTGGCCAGTTCAGCCGCGCCGATAACCACTCTTCACCACGTAAACGTTAGCTTGGAGCGTTGATCGAAGACGGGTGAGATCATGACTGTGCTTGTCACCGGCGGTGCCGGCTACATCGGAAGCCACACGGTTCTGGCGCTGGCGGAAGCCGGCGAGGACGTCGTCGTGATCGACGATCTCTCCACTGGTTTCTCGGCCTATCTGCCCGAAGGCGTGCCGCTGTTCATTGGCGATGCCGGCGACGAGAACCTGCTCGAAGGCGTGATCGCCCAGCACAACATCGAGAGCATCATCCATTTCGCGGGCTCGGTGGTCGTGCCGGATTCGATGCGCGATCCACTCGGCTATTACCGCAACAATTTCACGACCGCGCGCAACCTGCTCAACGTCGCGGTCAAGCGCGGCATCGACCGCTTCATCTTCTCCTCGACCGCGGCGGTCTACGGCGATCCGGACCAGGTGCCGGTGCCCGAGCATGCGCCGACGCGGCCGCTGTCGCCCTACGGTTCGTCGAAGCTGATGACCGAGATCATGCTGCACGACGTCGCCGCCGCCTACGGCATGCAATACGTGACCTTGCGCTATTTCAACGTTGCGGGTGCCGATCCGCAGGCCCGGATCGGCCTTGCCACCGTCGGCGCCACGCACCTGCTCAAGATCGCGGTGGAAGCCGCGACCGGCCAGCGCGCCAAGATCGACGTGTTCGGCACCGACTATCCGACCCCGGACGGCAGCTGCATTCGCGACTTCATCCATGTCACGGACCTGTCGCAGGCGCATCGCTCGGCGCTCGCCTATCTGCGCAACGGCGGCGCCTCGACGACGCTCAATTGCGGCTATGGCCGCGGCTACTCGGTGCTGGAGACCATCGACGCGGTGCGTCGTGTCTCGGGCCGCAGCTTCGCCGTGCAGTACGCCCCGCGCCGGCCCGGCGACATCATGACCATGGTCGCCGACACCAGCCGCATCCGCGGCCTGCTCGACTGGAAGCCGCAATACGACGACCTCGAGACCATTGCAGCCCATGCGCTGGCTTGGGAGGACAAGCTGTTCCGCGAGCGTCACGGCGAGCTCCGCCACGCCGCCTCGGCCTAGATTCCATTCCAGCGCAAGCCCTTAATTGGGCTTGAAAAGCGCTGGCTTAGCGGGCACAGAGGCCGTTCGATCCCTGACGCGCGGGCAGGCTTATTCCTGTGCCGTCAATGGACTGCGGATGGCTCAGTTTCCAAAGAAAATCACCGACGATCCCTATGCGGCAGCGGTGCTGATTCGCCGCCTGGTCACGGAACAGGGGATCATCTACTGGCGGCGCTACCTCGTCGCCTTCGCGCTGATGGCGCTTGCCGCCGGATCGACCGCGGGCGCGACCTACGTGCTCGGCCAGGTCATCAACCAGGCCTATGTCGACAAGAACATCCCGGGCATCGCGATGTTCTCGGGCATTACCGTGATCCTGCTCTTCATCAAGGGCGTAGCGACCTACGGTCATATGGTGATCCTGACCAAGATCTCCAACGCGATCCTCGCCACCAACCAGCGCCAGCTGTTCGCCAAGCTGATGCGCGAAAGCGTCGGATTCTTCTCCGAGCGGCATTCGTCGGAATTTCTGGCGCGGCTGACGGCGGGCGCAAAGTCCATCACCGATGTCCTCAACATGCTGGTCAATGCGGTCGGGCGCGACCTCATGATGCTGCTCGCCATGATCGGCGTGATGGTGTGGCAGGATCCGGTGATGTCGTTCATCGGCCTCGTCGCCGTGCCGCCGGCGATGCTCGTGCTGCGCAAACTGGTCAAGCGCATCAAGGGGCTCGCCTACAACCAGTTCACCGGCACCGCCGACATCCTGGAGACGATGCAGGAATCGCTGCAGGGCATCCGCACGGTGAAAGCCTTCACGCTCGAAGACACCATGCAGAACCGCATCGACGAGAACATCGCGATCGTCGAGCGCAACGCCAACAAGATGGCCCGCGTCGCCAACCGCTCCAATCCGCTGATGGAAATGCTCGGCGGCTTCGCAGTCGCCGGCTGTTTGCTTTACGGCGGCTATAGCGTGGTCGCGCTCAACGCCACGCCCGGCGCGTTCTTTTCCTTCATGACTGCGTTCCTGATGGCGACCGAGCCGGCCAAGCGGCTGGCGCGGCTCAACATCGACCTCAACAGCCAGCTCGTCGGCGCTCGCATGCTGCTCGAAGTCGTCGACAGCCCCGCGAGCGAGCATTCCGACGACGACAAGCCGGCGCTGAAACTGTCGACTGCACGCATCGAGCTGCGTGACGTCAGCTTCTCCTATCGCAACGGTGAGACCGTCCTCAACCGGATGAGCTTTGTTGCCGAGCCCGGCAAGGTCACTGCGCTGGTCGGCCCCTCCGGCGGCGGCAAATCGACTGTGCTGGGGTTGCTGCTGCGCTTCTACGAGGTGACGCAAGGCGACATCGTGATCGACGGCCAGTCGATCGGCGCCGTCTCGCGAAAATCGCTGCGGGCCCAGACCGCCTATGTCGGCCAGGACGTCTATCTGTTCCGCGACACCATCCGCAACAACATCGCCTTCGGCCGCGCGGGCGCAACCGAAGAACAAATCATCGGTGCTGCGAAAGCAGCCTGCGCGCATGATTTCATCATGGGCTTCCCGCTCGGCTACGACACGCCCGTCGGCGAGCACGGCACGCAGCTGTCCGGCGGCCAGCGCCAGCGCATCGCGGTCGCGCGCGCGCTGATCAAGAACGCGCCGATCATTCTGCTCGACGAAGCCACCGCCGCGCTCGATTCCGAGTCCGAGCGGCAGGTGCAGGAGGCGATCGAGCATCTCTGCCAGAACCGCACCACCATCGTGATCGCGCACCGCCTGCACACCATCATGCACGCCGATGCGATCCTGGTGGTCGAGGGCGGCGAGATCGTCGAGCAGGGCCGGCATGACGAGCTGCTCCGCCGCGGCGGTCGTTACGCCTCGTTCTTCCGCCTGCAACATCACGACGCCGGCGCTCTGGCGCCGATCAGCGCAACCGCATAGAGTTCCTTTCACCTCAAGAGCAGCGAGATCGCACCATGAACGCCGCCTCCTACGTCATCCCGCTTCCGACCCAGGCTTCGCTTCCCGTCGTCGGGGAAAGCGGCCGTTATCCCGTGCGCCGCATCTGGTGCGTTGGTCGCAACTATCTCGAGCACATCCGCGAGATGGGCAATGACGAGCGCGCCCCGCCGTTCTTCTTCGCCAAGCACGCCGACATGCTGGTGCCCGACGGCGCCACCATTCCCTACCCGCCGCTGACCAAGGATCTCCATCACGAGGTCGAACTGATCGTCGCAATGAAGAGCGGCGGCCTCAACATTCCCGCCGAGAAGGCGCTCGACCATGTCTACGGCTATGCCGTCGGTATCGATTTGACCCGCCGCGACCTGCAGATCGCTTCGCGCAAGAAGGAGCGTCCGTGGGAGGTCGGCAAGTCGTTCGACTATTCGGCGCCTTGCTCCGCGGTGCAGCCGGCATCGAAGATCGGCCACCCCGCCAAGGGCAAGATCTGGCTCACGGTCAACGGCAAGGAAGCGCAGAAAGGCGACCTCACCGAGCTGATCTGGAATGTGCCCGAGATCATCTGGCAGCTCTCGCAGCAGGTGAAGCTCGCCGCCGGCGACATCATCATGACGGGCACGCCGGCCGGCGTGTCGCAGCTCCAGCCGGGCGACAAGCTCGAATGCGGCGTCGACGGCGTCGGCACGCTGAAGGTGAGCATCGGTCAGCCGGAATAAGGCTGAGCTCGAGATCACGGGACAGCAAAGCCCCGGGCATCGCGTCCGGGGCTTTTTTACGGATTCAAGTTCGTCGCTCGTACGCCCCTGCCGCGTTGATGTCCTTTCCGGTATAATCGGTCATCATCGCGGTCGCGACCAGCGTCACGACCGCGCAAATCGCGATGTAGACCGCGATCGCGGTCGCCGAGTGGAACGTGCCGTACAGCCAGGTGGCGATCAGCGGCGCGGGGCCGCCGGCGATCACGGATGCGAGCTGATAGCCTAGCGAGGAGCCGCTGTAGCGCAGGCGTCCGGTGAAGCTCTCGGCGATCAAGGCGGCTTGCGGCCCATACTGCATGTCGTGCGGAATCAGCGACAGGATGATCGCGAGAAAGATGATGGTCAGCGACCCCGTATTGAGCATGGCGAAATAGACGAAGCCGAAGATGCCCGTCACGGCAGCGCCGAGCATATACATGTTCTTGCGGCCGATCTGATCGGAGATATGTCCGCACAGCGGGATCGACACGAATGACAGCACCGAGGCCGAGAGCACCGCGGTCAGCAGGAAGTCGCGTGATACGTGCAGGGTGCCGATGCCATAGGAGAACACGAAGGCCGTGAAGATGTAGAACGGCGCTTGCTCCGACATGCGCGCAAGCGCAGACAGTAGAATCTCCTTCGGATATTCCCGGATCACCGTGAGCATCGGCGTGCGATCGACCTGGCGTTCGGCCACGAGCTTGGAGAACACCGGGGTTTCGAGAATGCCGAGCCTGATATAGAGGCCCACGCCGACCAGGATGATGCTGAGCGCGAAGGGAATACGCCAGCCCCATGCCAGGAACTGATCACCCGCCATCTGGCTGAACACCAGCACGGCAAGATTGGCCAAGAAAAGCCCGCAGGGCACACCGAACTGCGGCCATGATGCGATCAATCCACGGGATCGGTCGTTGCGCGCCCATTCCATCGACATCAGTACCGAGCCGCCCCACTCACCGCCGACGCCGACGCCCTGAATGAACCGCAGCACGGTCAGGATCACGGCGCCCCAGATACCGATGCTGGCATAGGTCGGCACCACGGCCACGGCAGCGGTCGCCAGTCCCATCAAGAGCAGCGTCGCGATCAGCGTGGATTTACGTCCGATGCGGTCGCCATAGTGGCCAAAGATTGCCGCGCCGACGGGCCGCGCGGCGAATCCGACCGCGTAGATCGCAAATGCCTCCAGCGTGCCGACCCAGGGATCGGAGTGAGGAAAGAAGAGCTTTGCGAAAACCAGCCCCGTGACGGTGCTGTAAAGAAAGAAGTCATACCACTCGATCGCGGTCCCGATTGTGGAGGCGATCACGGCGCGGCGAAGCTGGCGCTGATGCTCGGGGGCAGTAAGTCGGGTGGCGTCGAGATCAAGGGTTGCCATGGGAGCGCATCCTCAGATAGGCCGCCGCTTGCGTGTTTTCACCTGTTATTGTTGCGGAAAAAACGACGTTGGGTTCCAAGGGTTCCAACCGACGTGAAATGGGATGCTAAAACTTTAGTCGGTCGATAAGCCCCGGGAGGGGGCACTACCAGGCCTTCACCGCCCGATCGGCGTGGCTTGTCTGCGGCACACCCCGATTGAGCGACATGTGCGAATGCACGCAGAGCCAGCTATCGCCATGTCTTGAAAACACCATCGTGGCCCGGCCGGGGCGCGGAAACGCGCTGCCGTCGGGATGATAGCCCGTGCTCGTCCATGGCACGATCACGGTCGCCATCGTGCCATCGGACGATGCCAGGATCGAGGCCTGGTCGATAACGAAACGGAAGTCGGCCGTCTTCGGCCAGACGTTGTCCCATTGCGTCGAGACCCATTGCTCAAGACCCGGAATGACGTCGTTGTGCGTGCCGAACGCCAGCACATCCGGATGGAAGAGCGGCCGCGCCGAAGCATAGTCGACCTCGCGGACATAGCCCGCGAAGGTCTCCAGCCAGTGGCGAATGAACTGCGTGATCTCGGTATTCGCGGTCGGCAAGGAGGCCATCGCCTGCTCCATCTTCGGCAACTCAATCGCGGCAATCTTTGTTGCCATGAGGCGAACCGTCCAGCAAGATATGTGGAGAGCACCGGTGGAGATCGATCCACGAACCGGGCCGATTTCATGGAGCCGGACTCATGAGACGCCTTCTCCTGCTTGCGGCCACGCTTATCGTCTCGTGCAATGTTGCCAGCGCGCAGTCCAGTCAGCCCTATGCCGGCCTCGAGCATCGCCCCATCAAGGCGCTGTCGCAGCAGCAGATCGACGATCTTCGAGCCGGACGTGGCATGGGCCTGGCGCTTGCCGCCGAACTCAATGGATATCCCGGCCCGAGCCATGTTCTTGAGCTCGGTGATCGACTTGATTTGACCGCGGATCAGCGCATCCAGGTTCAGCGCCTCTTCGATGCCATGAAGCAAGAGGCGGTCCCGCTGGGTAACAAGCTGGTCGAGCAGGAAACGGAGTTGGACCGCCTCTTCTCCGCCCGCGTCGTGACATCGGAATCACTCAAGGCGGCCCTCATTGCCATTTCGGAAACCCAGGCACTGCTCCGCGAAAGCCACCTCAAATACCATCTATCGACAACCGCTCTGCTCGACCGGATCCAAATGCAGCGATACGCGGAGCTGCGCGGTTACCAACGCCCTGATGGCTCCGAAGCACACAAGCACCATCACTAGACGCGGTCATCGCAGCGCCGACAGCACGATGAGGCCGAGGATCAACGCCGTCAGCGAATGTTTGAGCGTGTAGTAGACGTTGCGATTCCATTGCTTGACCCTGCGGCTCGCAAGATGGATCTCGTAGAGCTTGCCGAACACCTTGTTGAGCACGCCGACACTCTCGCCGTCGACGTTCTGGGTTGCAGAGGCCTTGACGATGTGGTGGCTGACCCAGCGGTTGATCGCGGTCATGAAGCCGTACTTCATCGGACGCTCGACATCGCAGAACAGGATGATGCGGTTGACGTCGGTGGCATTCTCGGCGCTGTGAATGAAGGTCTCGTCGAACATAAAGGCCTCACCGTCGCGCCAGACGCATTCGACGCCATCGACCAGGATGCGGCACCTGTTCGAGTTCGGCGTGACGAGGCCGAGGTGGTAGCGCAGCGAACCGGCAAAGGGATCGCGGTGGGCGCCGAGCTTGCCGCCCGGCGGCAGCATCGCAAACATCGCACCATGCACGCTCGGAATGGAGTTGAGCAGTTCCACCGTGTTCGGGCACAGCGTGCGCGCAGAGGGCAGGAAGTCATCGTACCATTTCAGGTAAAAGCGTTTCCAGCCGCTCTTGAAGAACGAGTAGAAGCCCCAATCGTTGTTCTTCGCCGCCGCGCGAATGAAGCCTTCGTCGAACAGGCGAACGGCCTCATCGCGAATGGTCTCCCAATTTTCGCTGAGGGCTTTCAGCTCGGGAAACTGATCGACCGGGATCACCGGCTTGTTCGGCACCGCCGAGCCCGCATACATCAGCACATTGTAGGGCGCGAGATAGGTGGAGTGGTCGCCAAGCTGGCGCGCGAAGCGCAGCCGCTGCTTGCCGCGGAAATGAACGTAGATGGTCGATGCCGCCAGCACATAGAGAATGACGAGTTGCGGCGCAAAAAGCAGTTTTAACATCTCCCCAGTTCCCGGTGATTTAACCGGGGACGTGATCTATCCCGACGCGGCCCGAGTGGCAAGGTATCGACATGCATCCTGAGGCTGCTCCGCAGGTTGTGATTGGCACGGCCGTGGGCGGGGCGGCGCACAAGGACAAATCGAAGCCGCGCCCACCTCAATACCGGCGTTGCAGCCGGTTTCGGCCACGTGGTATCTTTGGGTTCCACAGGTTGGGAATCTGGAGTTGCGTCTTGGGGATATGGCGGTCGTTGGCGGGCTTCGCGCTCGCCCTGTCTCTGCTTGGAATATCCGTACCCGCGAATGGCCAAGGCGTTCAGCCGCGACCGCAGCAGGGCAAGACGCCAGATCCGGAGCTGCGGGGCCAATGGCTGCGGCAAGGGCAGACATTCGCCTGCCGCGTCGAAACCAAGAAGGGCGCCGCCCCGCCGGATCCTGATTTACTCAGCTTCGCCTGCCAGCGCATGGGCGCGCTGGGCGTCGGCAATCGGGGGCGTCACTGAAGGCCTCGCTGGCGAACCGCACCGCAAGCTGCCGCCGGCGAACAAGCAACGAACTATGTGTACTTTCTCGGCAAGGCCGATCAGTCTCCCTATCTCGCCGCAACCGTGAAAGCGAACCGCGTGATCGCGCTTCAGGTCAGCGGGCCGGCACCCGCCCCCGGCTACAGCTTCAACCACATCAACCTCGGCGACAGCACCGAGAAGCTGATGGCGCAGTTCGGCGGCCCCTTCCATGTCGGGCCGAGCGGGCTGGAGAAGACCGAGCTCTGGACCTATCATCCATGGCCCTTCTCATTCGAAGTGCAGGCGGACCGCGTGCCGTCAATCCGGATCAGCGATCCGACCGTCCAGTAAACAGATTGTACGGGGCCCTGGTCACGCCCGTGACAGGGCCTGGAGACCCTTGAAGGTCAGGCGCTTCGGGTCGGTGACGCCGGCGAGATACAGGCGGCGGATGAACGTGATCACGGCGTCGCGGTCGCAATCGGTCAACGCGACGACGGCGTCGACCGCGATTCTCTGGGCTTCCATTGGGCTCACCTCGGCCTTGCAAGTAACCCCGGCCGAGACAGGCTAGGACTCCGCGGTTAATCCGGCGTTAACCGTTCGGGCAACATGGCCGATTCACCCGAGCGGCCGTATACGCAAAACAACGCATTGCCCGTCCACGCAGCGGCTCACCGCGCGGTGATGCTGTTCTTGAGCTGAGCAAACTGCTTCTTCAGCCGTGGCACCGCAAAGTCCGTGAAGGTCCGCACCTTCGGCACCGAGAGCCGGCCCTGCGGACAGATCAAATGCGCAGGCATCTCGGGATCCTCCTCGCCGGCCAGCACGATCTCGAGCTCGCCGCGCGCGACCTGCTCACCCACCTGGTACGAATACATTCGCGCCACACCGCGGCCGGCGACGGCCGAGGCCACTGCCGCGTAGGTGCTGTTGACGACGAGCCGCGGCGTGAACTGCACCGTGCGGGCAGCCGACGAGCCGGCCTGCGGCGCAAAGGTCCAGGAATTGGGAAGGTGCGCCATCGCGACGATCTGGTGCTTGGCGAGGTCGCCGGGCTCGGTGATGCGCGGGTGCTGCTTCAGATAGCGTGGTGATGCCACCACGACGCGGCTGATCTCGCCGACCCGCATCGCGACCATCGCCGAATCCGCGAGATGGCCGATGCGGAGCGCGACGTCGACCCCCTCCTCGATCAGATTGACCGCACGATCGAACAGCAGGAGTTTTGCCGACACGGTCGGAAAGGCATCGAGAAAGGCATCGAGGATCGGCCGCAGCACCATCTCACCCGACACCACGGGCGCAGTGATTGTGAGCAGGCCGCGGGGCGCTGTGCGAGGCCCGGCCGCAATGTCATCGGCCTCCTCCAATTCGGTGAGCACGCGGCGACAGACCGCGACATAGCGCTCGCCCTCCTCGCTCAGCTTGATCGAACGTGTGGTCCGATGCAGCAGCTCAGCGCCGGCCCGCTGCTCCAGGAACGCAATGGCGCGGCTCACCGCCGCCGGCGAACGGCCGAGCTTGCGGCCCGCCGCCGCGAGGCTGCCCTCGTCCACCGCAAGGACGAACACCTTCATCGCATCCAGACGATCCATACGTTTCCCGCCAGCCCATCGAGCTCCGACTGAAAGCTAGGCGTTCGCTCCCGCTGCGACAACCACCGCCGGGCGACGGCCGGCATTCGTTCGCGCCGCGAAAGAGTGTCTGCCGGACAGCGCATATTCGCAGCCGGCCCGCTGCGGCGTACGTCATCCTCCAAGCCAGCCGCCGCTGGCCCAGATTATGAACGCCAACAACAGGAGCCCGTCATGGGTATCGAACAGAAGGTCGCCATCATCACCGGTGCTTCGCAGGGCATCGGTGCCGCCCTAGTCCAGGGTTTTCGCGATCGCAACTATCGTGTCGTCGCGACGGCACGCTCCATCAAGCCGTCGGGCGATGACGATGTCCTCGCCGTTCCCGGCGACATCTCCGAGAGGGCTACGGCCGAGTGCGTGGTCTCCCAAGCCATCTCCCGCTTCGGCCGTGTCGACACGCTGGTCAACAACGCCGGCATTTTCGTCGCAAAGCCGTTCACGCAGTACACGGCGGAGGACTATGCGGCGGTGATGGGCACCAACGTCGCAGGCTTCTTCCACGTCACGCAGCTCGCCATCGCCGAGATGGAGAAGCAGGGGTCGGGCCATGTCGTCCAGATCACGACCACGCTGGTCGACCAGGCCAATTCGAACGTGCCCTCGGTGCTGGCCTCGCTGAGCAAGGGCGGGTTGAGCGCCGCGACCAGATCGCTCGCGATCGAATATGCCAAGCGCGGTATCCGCGTGAACGCGGTGTCGCCCGGCATCATCAAGTCGCCGATGCATCCCGTCGCAACGCACGCCCAGCTCGATGCGCTGCATCCCGTCGGCCATATGGGCGAGATGTTCGACATCGTCGATGCCGTGCTCTATCTCGAGGGCGCCTCCTTCGTCACCGGCGAAATCCTGCATGTCGACGGCGGCCAGAGCGCCGGCCACTGAACGCACCAGCGCCTTTGCGCGCGCGCGGACGACATGACAGACGCAGATGCCAAGCAGCAAGTCCATCCCCGACCGCATGAGCGGTCGGGTTCGACTCGGAGGCACTTGTTCACAGGCGCCGTCGTGCTCGTGCTCGCGATTGATCTTCTGCCGCTTACCACGCGCAAGCCATAGAACGCGGAGGTCGTTGCGATCAGGAATATTGCATCACGCCATCGTCGATCCGGCCGAACCGCAAGGAGACGATGTCGAGCGCGTAGTTCTGGTAGAGCCGCCACGGCTGCTTCGAGCCTTGCTTCGGCATCTTTGCGACCGAGCGCTGGACATAGCCCGAGGTGAAATCGAGCGATGGCTGCGCGGTAATCGTGGGATCGTCATTATGCGGCATGCACTGCCGGAAATTGTGCCGGTCCATGTAGTTGATGAGCCGACAGATATACTCGCAAGTGAGGTCGCATTTCAGCGTCCATGATGCGTTTGTGTAGCCAAACGCGGAAGCCATGTTGGGCACGTCGGCATACATCATGCCCTTGTAGGTCAGCGTGCTGGCAAAATCGACGGCGCGGCCGTCGACGCTAACCTCCAACCCGCCGACCACCTGGAGCACCAGCCCCGTCGCAGTCACGACGATGTCCGCCGCAAGCTCGCTGCCGTCCTTCAGGCGGATACCGTCGTGCGTAAACGTGTCGATCTCTTTGGTGACCACCGAGGCGCGCTGCTCGCGGATCGCCTTGAACAGATCGCCATCCGGCACGAGGCAGAGCCGCTGGTCCCAGGGATTGTAGCGCGGCGTGAAATGGGTCGCGACGTCGTAGTCGGGGCCGAGCGCCATCTGCACGCCCTTGAGAACCAGCTCCTTCACCTTCGCAGGGCGGCGCCGACTGAGCTGGAAGAAGAACATTCCCCACATCACGTTGCGCCATCGGATCAGTTGATAGGCAAGCCGCGTCGGCAGATTGCGCCGCAATTTGTTGGCGACGGGATCCTGCGCCGGGCGCGACACCACATAGGTCGGCGAGCGCTGCAGCATGGTGACCTGCGCGGCCGTCTTGGCGAGCTCCGGCACCAGCGTCACCGCGGTCGCGCCCGAGCCGATCACGACGACGCGCTTGCCGGCGCAGTCGATGTCGTCGGTCCATTTCTGCGGATGCACGATGCGGCCGGCGAAATCCGCGACGCCCGGAAACTCCGGCGTGTAGCCTGCCTCGTATTTATAATAGCCCGAGCACATGAACAGGAAATTGCAGGTGAAGCGCACGGTTTCTGCCATACCCTCGCCGGTGATGCGCTCGGCCTCGACGGTCCAACGTGCGTCCGGCGTCGACCACGCGGCCCGCTTGACGCGATGGCGGAAGCGGATGTGCTTCTCAATGCCGTTCTCGGCAGCGGTTTCGCGCACATAATTGAGAATCTGCGCGCCGTCGGCGATCGCCTTCGGATCCGTCCACGGCTTAAAGGAATAGCCGAGCGTGAACATGTCGCTGTCGGAGCGGACGCCGGGATAGCGAAACAGATCCCAGGTGCCGCCGATGCAGTCGCGCCCCTCGAGGATGACGTAGCTCTTGCCCGGACACTTGGCCTGAAGATGATAGCCCGCGCCGATGCCGGACAGGCCGGCACCGACGATCAGCACGTCGAAATGTTCTTGCGACATTTGTTTCCTCCGCCGTCAACGATTGTCTGACCGGGACGATCCCTCGTCAACTGGCAATCGGCCCCTGACACAACCGCGAGGAGACACGTGCGTTGCGCTCGATACAACAAAGCCCCGGATCGCTCCGGGGCTTTGCGTCGATAATAGATACGATCAGCGGATCAGTAGCGATAATGGTCCGACTTGTACGGGCCTTCCTGCTTGACACCGATGTAGTCGGCCTGGTCCTTGCGCAGCTCGGTGAGCTTGACGCCGATCTTGGCGAGGTGCAGGCGCGCGACCTTTTCGTCGAGCGACTTCGGCAGCACGTAGACTTCCTTCTTGTACTTGCCGTCCTTGTTGTTGGCGTAAAGCTCGATCTGCGCCAGCGTCTGGTTGGTGAAGGAGGCCGACATCACGAAGGACGGATGGCCCATCGCATTGCCGAGGTTCACGAGGCGACCTTCCGACAGCATGATGATGCGATGCTTGTCGGGGAATTCGATCTCGTCCACCTGCGGCTTGATGTTGGTCCACTTCAGGTTACGCAGACCCGCGATCTGGATCTCGTTGTCGAAGTGACCGATGTTGCAGACGATGGCGCGATCCTTCATCGCGCGCATGTGCTCGATCGTGATGATGTCCTTGTTGCCGGTCGCGGTGACGAAGATGTCGGCGCGGGGCGCGGCGTCTTCCATGGTCACGACTTCATAGCCTTCCATCGCCGCCTGCAGCGCGCAGATCGGATCGACTTCGGAGACCATGACGCGGCAGCCGGCCTGGCGCAGCGAGGCGGCCGAACCCTTGCCGACGTCGCCGAAGCCCGCGACCATCGCGACCTTGCCCGACATCATCACGTCAGTGCCGCGGCGGATGCCGTCAACCAGCGATTCACGGCAGCCGTAGAGGTTGTCGAACTTCGACTTGGTGACGCTGTCGTTGACGTTGATGGCCGGCCATAGCAGCGTGCCGGCCTTCTGCATGTCATAGAGACGATGCACGCCCGTGGTGGTCTCTTCGGAAACGCCCTTGATGCTCTTGGCGATCTCGGCGAAGTAGCCCTTCGGCTTCTCCTTGAGCTGCTTCTTCAGAAGCGCAAAGAAAACTTCCTCTTCTTCCGAACCCGGCTTGTCTAGAAACTTGGTGTCGCCGTTCTCGGCGCGCAGGCCGAGATGGACGTACATGGTGGCGTCGCCGCCGTCGTCGAGGATCATGTTCGGATGACCGCCGCCGTGCCAGTCGAACAGCTTGGCGGTGTAGTCCCAGTACTCGGTCAGGCTCTCACCCTTGACGGCGAACACCGGAATGCCGGCGGCTGCGATCGCCGCCGCGGCGTGGTCCTGCGTCGAATAGATATTGCAGGAGACCCAGCGGATGTCGGCGCCGAGCGCTGCCAGCGTCTCGATCAGCACGCCGGTCTGGATCGTCATGTGCAGCGAGCCGGCGATGCGCGCGCCCTTCAGCGGCTGCTTCGGGCCGTACTCCTCGCGGGTGGCCATCAGGCCGGGCATCTCGGTCTCGGCGAGCGAGAGCTCCTTGCGGCCGAAATCAGCGAGCGAAATGTCCTTGACGATGTAATCGGTGAAGCCGGGCTTCGCGTTCATTGCGGGCGTCCTGTTGTTGAATTGGTCATTCCGGGTCGCCCTGGAGAGGCGAGCCCGGAATCTCGATGCGATGGATTAGGAATTCCGGGTTCGCCGCTGTCGCGGCGCCCCGAAATGACGTCGGTGATCAGACCGCGCGCTTGAGCGCTTCGACGAGATCGGTCTTCTCCCAGGAGAAGCCGCCCTCGTTGTCGGGGGTACGGCCGAAATGGCCGTAGGCGGAGGTGCGCGCGTAGATCGGGCGGTTGAGATCCAGATGGCTGCGGATGCCACGTGGGGTGAGATCCATCGCCTTGGCGGCGGCCTTCTCGAGCTGTTCCTCCGACACCTTACCGGTGCCGTGGGTGTCGATGTAGATCGACAGCGGACGCGCCACGCCGATGGCGTAGGCGAGCTGCAGCGTGCAGCGATCCGCAAGACCGGCCGCGACGATGTTCTTGGCGACGTAGCGGGCAGCGTAAGCCGCGGAGCGGTCGACCTTGGTCGGATCCTTGCCGGAGAACGCGCCGCCGCCGTGCGGGGCCGCGCCACCATAGGTGTCGACGATGATCTTGCGGCCGGTCAGGCCGGAATCGCCGTCGGGACCGCCGATGTAGAACTTGCCGGTCGGGTTGATGTGCCAGATCGTCTTCGCCGTGATCCACTCCTTCGGCAGCGCCTCGCGCACATAGGGCTCGACGATGTCGCGAATCTGCTTGGATGAGATGTCCTCGACCAGATGCTGGTGCGATACCACGATCTCCCGCACGGCGACGGGCTTGCCGTTCTCGTACTGCACGGTGACCTGGCTCTTGGAGTCCGGGCCCAGCACCTTCTCGCGGCCCGAGTGGCGCGCTTCCGAGATAAGGCGCAGGATCTTGTGGGCGTAGAAGATCGGCGCCGGCATCAGATCCGGCGTCTCGTTGGTGGCGTATCCGAACATGATGCCCTGGTCGCCCGCGCCCTCTTCCTTGACTTCGCCCGGCTGCAGCGCATCGACGCCCTGCGCGATGTCGGCCGACTGCGGATGCAGCAGGATCTCGATGTCGGCCTTCTCCCAGTGGAAACCTTCCTGCTCGTAACCGATGTCCTTGATCGCGGCGCGGACGACGCCTTCGATCTGCTCATTGGTGACGGATGCGGGACCGCGGGTCTCACCGGCGATCACGACCTTGTTGGTGGTCGCGAGCGTTTCGCAGGCGGCACGGATTTGCCAGGGATCGATGCCTGCTTTCGGTCCTTCGCGGTAGAACAGATCGACGATCTCGTCGGAGATCCGGTCGCACACCTTGTCCGGATGGCCTTCGGACACGGACTCGCTGGTGAAGAGATAGGACGCGCGCATCAGTAACCCCTTGTTCCGCCGCTAGCTGGCGGGCGTTGCGATATTTAGCTTTGAATGATGTCAATCACGCCGGCGCGAGATGACGTAGGATTCGTCGAGAAACCAGAGCCCATTGTACTTTCGCAGCACGTCTCTGGCGGCGTCCAGAGTGCGGCCGTTTTGAGTCATTTCCGTCAACCGGTCGTCCTCAATCTGAGCGACATACACCGCCGCATTCCAGGCTGCAAAGGCCGTCGAGGTTCCGATAGTGCCCGTCACCTCGTTGGGCAGCGCTTCCATATCATACCTGAAGATCGAGCGGTTATCTGCATAAGCATTAAAATTTAAGTCGCGGCCCACCGAGCCGAGCTCATACTTCACCGCGCGCAATAGCTCATGACGGCTCACCGAGAAAGGGTTTTCTCCGGGCCAGATCGCCTGGATCATCTCCATGCCCGGATCCTGGCCATGGGAGTGAATTCCGATCAGGCGGCCGCCCGCCCGCAAGGCCCGGGCCAGGGGCGCAATGATCCGTTTTGCCCGAAAATTGACCGAGGACAGCGCGCGGTATGGCTGAGATGCAATAACGAGGTCGAAATTGGCCTCGGCCTGGCCCGGCCGTGGAATGGTCGAATCGAGCAGAAAACGCTGGTCTTCGCGGTAGAGCACCAGCACGACCGGCCGCTCATAGAGCGGCATTCCCGTGCGCGGGCTGACCGCCGCGCGCCAGTTCTGCTCCAAAAACGGCTTCAACTCCGCGATTTGCGTCTCGAACTCGCCCGAGGAAGCACCCCGCAGGGGAACTTCATGCCAGACTGTCGCGGCTGCCGCTGAGGGCGATGACGGCGTGAGCCAGGGCGCCTCCGCATAAAGCATGTTGGTAAAAACGAACACCGAGGCCGGATGCTCGAAAATGCGATCCGGCACCTTGTCCAGCGTCAGGCGGAGGTCCTCGAGACTGAGCTCCTTGCCGGCGACATAGAACGGCATGTGTGGAAAGCGCTGATGCATCGAGCGCAGCACGCGCGCCAGTACCGTGCCGTCGCCAACCCCGGCATCGAACACGCGGAGCGCCGGGGGCCGGGGATGGATGCTGGCAAGCTCCAGCGCCACGCGCTCGGCGACCACCCGCTTCTCACTGCAAGTGTGCACGAACAGCAGGTATTTCTGCCGGTTCTCGAAAAAGCGGAAATTGCCGCGCGGATCGCGCTTTTCCGGGGGCACCTGAAGTCCCCGCGGCGGCGGCACGCCGCCGGCCATCGATGCGGCCATGTAGGCTTGGATCCGGTCCAGGGTGTCGATCGTGATGCGCTTGCCCTCGCGCAGGCGGTGCACGAGCTTCCCATCGTTCACCGCGCGCCGTCCGAACGTCGACTCCGCCATGTCCGCCTTACGGCAGAACTCGGTGATTTGGCTCAGGATTTCGTCATTCTTCATGGAGTGGGACGCGGTGGGCAGAAGGGTTGGGTAATGCCTCGTAGCAAAATCTGCCCACTGAGGGAATAGGGATAGAGCCGCCCCCGTTTGCCATGTGCACAACAGCGAGGCCGTGAACCACCTTCCCCTGCCGGGCAACCAACAGACGCCTCTCCTCAACGGGACCACCGCCAATGCGTCGCCTGCTCGTCGCGCTCTGCCTGCTCGCCGCAACCCTGTGGTCGGCGCCCGCTTTTGCGCAGGCGCGCAGCCAGCTTGGGCCGCTCTGCACCACCGACACCACGCCGGCGGACCAGATGATCGATGCCTGCAGCAAGATCATTGCGCTGAAGGTGTTCAAGGGCGAGCAGCTCGCAACGGTCTACTTCTGGCGCGCGGTAGGCTGGAACAAGAAGGGCGAATACCCAAAGGTCATCACCGACGCCACGGAAGCGATCCGGCTCCAGCCGAGCCAGGCAGTCTACAATCTCAGGGGATCGGCCTACTACGACAGAGGCGAGTACGAGATCGCGATCACCGATTTCGACGATGCGCTGAAGCTGGGCCCGCCTGATGGTACCATCTTCCATAATCGCGGCAATGCATGGCGCGGCAAGGGCGACTACGCCAAGGCCATTGCCGATTACGATATGTCGATCAAAGCCGATCCGAAATCGGCATTCTCGTACCAGAACCGCGGCATCTCCAAGGAGGCGCTCGGCGACCTCGACGGCGCGCTGGCCGACATCAACCAGGCGATCCGGCTCGACCCGACACTGCCGCAGCCGCTGATCAACCGGACCGCGATCTGGCGTGTCAGAGGCGATTACGATCGCGCGATTGCCGACGGCAGCGAAGCGATTCGGCTCGCGAAGGAGAAGCCGCCCGTCAACATCATGACGCCGCCGAACAGCGTGCTGATCTCGGGCTACACCCATCGCGCGTTGGCCTACGAGGCGAAAGGCGACTACGCGCACGCGAGCGACGACTACAAGGCCACGCTGGCGATCGCGGCGTCCGATGCCGGCAGCAAGGCCAATCAAGCCACCGCAAAGGTGCGGCTGTCGCTGATCACCGACGCAAGCGCACCGATCCCGCGCGATGCGCCGTCACCGACGACGCAGCCGGCAAAGGCGCCGGCTCCCCAGCAGACTGGTGCCGCGGCGCCTCCCTCGCCTGCTGCGGCCGCGCGCGGCACGCGCATGGCGCTGATCATCGGCAACGGCGCCTATGCGCATGTCAAGGCGCTGCCCAATCCGCCCAATGACGCGCGCGCCGTTGCGAAGAGCCTGCGCGATATCGGCTTCACTGTATCAGAAGGCGTCGATCTCGACCGCGCGGCGATGCAGAAGATGACGCGTGATTTCTTGCGGGAGGCGGCGCGGGCGCAGGTCGTGGTGGTCTACTATGCGGGCCACGGCGTGCAGGTCGACGGTCGCAATTATCTCATTCCCGTCGACGTCGAACTCAAGCCGGGCGCGAGCATGACGGACGTGATGATCGACATGGACACGATCATGGCCGGCCTCGACGACCAGGTCCGCACCAACATTTTGATCTTCGATGCCTGCCGCAACAATCCGATGGCACAGCAGGTCGCATCGGCCGGCACCAGCCGCGCCATCGAAGCTGCCTCGGGCCTCGCAGCGCCAACGAGCCTGGGCGCCGGCGCGACGCTCGGCGCCGGCACGCTGATCGCTTTCGCCACTGCGCCGGGCCAGGTCGCGCTCGACGGTGAAGGCGCCAACTCGCCGTTCTCCGCCGCGCTCTCCCGCCATCTCGGCACGCCTGGCCTGGAAGTGCAGCAGATGCTGACGCGGGTGCGGGCCGAGGTGGTGTCGACCACGAAGAACAAGCAGGTCCCGTGGTCGAACTCGTCGCTGCTGGGCGAGGTTTATCTGGCGGAGAAGTGAGAGGGGCGTTTGCGCCCCGCTTGTCAGGAGCGCGATGCCACCCGCCACGCGTTCGGTGTCATCGCCCGGGTTGACCGGGCGATCAAGTAATCCGAGATAGCGAGAGATGCGGAAAAGCTGCGGCGTACTGGATTCCCCGCCTGCGCGGGGAATGACAGCGGAGCAAGGAGGCTTATTGGCCCCACACTTCCTTTGCGATCTCCACCGCGAGGCTGAGCTTGGCCCACTGCTCCTCTTCGGAGAGGACGTTGCCCTCTTCCGTCGAGGCAAAACCGCACTGCGGAGAAAGTGCAAGTTGCTCCAGCGGGGCAAACTTGGCGGCTTCCTCGAGACGGCGTTTGATCGCGTCCTTGTTCTCGAGTTCACCGAACTTCGAGGTGATGACGCCGACCACAACGACCTTGTTGCCCTTGGGCAGGAAGCGCAGCGGCTCGAAGCCACCGGCACGGTCGCTGTCGTATTCGAGGAAATAGCCGTCGTAATTGGTGCCGGCGAGCATGGTCTCGGCAACCGGCTCGTAGCCGCCTGACGAAATCCAGGTCGAACGGAAATTGCCGCGGCAGACATGCGTCGTCACCACCATGTCGGCGGGCTTCTCGGCCAGCGCGTAGTTGATGACGCGCGCATAGATCTGCTGGAGGCCTTCCGGATTGTCGCCGCGCTCGCGCGCCTTTTGCAATTCGTCCGGCGAGCAGAGATAGGCCCACACGGTGTCGTCGAACTGGAGATAGCGGCAGCCGGCGTCATAGAACGCCTTCACGGCCTTGCGGTAGGTCTTGCCGAGGTCTTCGTAGAAGGCGTCGAGATCGGGATAGACGTCCTTGGAGATCGCCTTGCGGCCGCCGCGGAAGTGCAGCACCGCCGGCGACGGGATCGTCATCTTGGCGGTGACGTGAGCCTGATCGGCGACTTTCTTCAGGAAGCGGAAGTGATCCAGCATCGGATGGTCGTCGGGAAAATCGAGCTTGCCGATCACGCGCACCGCGTCATGCCGCGTCTCGACGCCCGCGAACTGGATGCCTGTGTCGGGGTGGAACATTTCGCAGCCGGTGAGCTTGGCCAGGAAATCGAAATGCCACCAGGAGCGGCGGAATTCGCCGTCGGTTGCGAGCTTCAGGCCGAGCGAAGCCTGCTTGTGCACGACCTTCTCGATCTCCATGTCCTCGATCTTGCGCAGATCGTCGGCCGAGATCTCGCCCTTCTCCAGCCTGGCGCGGGCTTCCTTGATCTTGGCGGGGCGTAGGAGGCTGCCGACCTCGTCGGCGCGGAAGGGGGCTTTGGTTCGCTGCATTTCTTACTCCCAGTTATTTTTAGTGGGCCGCCGCCCCTGCGACGCCGAGGTGGCGCTCGAGGACCGACGGGTCGGCCTTCAGCGCGGCGCTCGGGGCGTCGTGGACGATCGTTCCGCGCTCCAATATCACAACACGGTCGGCCAGCCCCAGAATCTTTTGGGCATTCTGCTCGACGATGATCGAGCAGATGCCGCCCGCCCGGGTGATGGTCCCGATCGCTTTCAAGAGCTCCTCGACGATGATGGGGGCAAGGCCCTCGGTCGGCTCGTCCAGGAGAAGCACTTTCGGATTGAGGGTCAGCGCGCGGCCGATTGCCAGCATCTGCTGCTCACCGCCGGAGAGCTGGTTGCCAAAATTGCTCCGCCGCTCCTTCAACCGCGGGAACATCTCGTAGACCCTCTCAACGGTCCAGGGACCGGGTTGGGCCACTGCGGACATGTTCTCCTCTACCGTGAGCGAGCGGAAGATATTGCGCTCCTGCGGCACCCAGCCGATGCCGGCGCGCGCCCGCTGATCGGGCCGCAAGGTCGTGACGTCGGCGCCAGCCAGCCCGACAGTGCCGGAGAAGCGGCGGGTGACGCCGACGATCGAGTTGATCAGCGTGGTCTTGCCGGTGCCGTTGCGCCCCAACAGCGCCAGCACCTGGCCTTCGGCGAGACGCAGGGACATGTTCGGCAGCACCACGGCCTCGCCGTAGCCGGCGCGAAGCGAGTCGATCGCGAGCAGGTCAGACATTGACCGCCTCCTCGCCGAGGTAGACCGCCTTGACCTGCGGGTCGCGCGCGACCTGCTCGGGCGGGCCTTCGGTGAGCAGCGCGCCGGAGACCAGGACAGAGATGCGGTCGGCGAAGGAGAACACGAGGTCCATGTCGTGCTCGATCAGCAGCACGGTGACGTCGCGTGGCAGGCTGCCTACGACGGCGAGAATGTCGTGGCGCTCGCTCTCGGGCACGCCGGCGGCAGGCTCGTCCAGCAGCAGCACGCGCGGCTTGGCGGCGATCGCGACCGCGATCTCGAGCAGGCGCTGCTTGCCGTAAGGCAGCGTCACGGTCTGCTCGTTCATGACGTCGAGCAGGTGGAAGCGCGTCAGGAGGTCGGCGATCTCGCCGTTGACGTCGCTGCGCGTGCCCATCCGCCGCCACCAGTCGCCGCCATGGCCGAGGCGCTCGGAGACAGCGAGACCGATGGTCTCGAGCGGGGTCAGGTCGGGATAGAGCTGGTTGATCTGGAAGGTACGCGACAAGCCGCGCAACACGCGCTTATGCACGGGCAGATCCGTGATGTCCTGGCCTTCGAGCAGGATGCGGCCCGAGTTCGGCTTGAGCACGCCGGTGAGCTGGTTGATGACCGTGGTCTTGCCGGCGCCGTTCGGGCCTATCAGCGCGTGTCGGGCGCCCTGCTCGATTTTCAAGGACAGATCGCGGGTGACGCGCAGACCGCCGAACTGCTTTTCGAGATTTTGGGTTTCGAGCGCGATGGTCATGCGTCGCTCTCCGGCACGGCGACAACGGCTTTGCGCCCGGCTATCTGCTTGATGACCAGATTGGGCACATACAGCATCCAGCGATGCAGTCGCGGCCGGCCGACCAGGACGATCACGACCAGCACGAGGCCGATCCAGAACTGCCAGTATTGCGGAGTGATGGTCGAGAATAATTCCTGCAGCATGCGAAACAGCACTGCGCCGATCAGCCCCCCATAGAGATAGCCGGTGCCGCCGATGACGAGGACCAGCATCAGGTCCGCCGAGCGCTCGAAGGCGAACACGTCCAGCGAGGCGATCGCGGTGGTCTGGGTGAACAGCGCGCCCGCGATGCCGGCATAGAACGCCGCGAGCGTGTAGATCGCAATCAGCCGACGGTTGACGGGGATTCCGATGGCGGCCGCGCGGAGCGGATTGTTCTTGATCGCCCGCAATGACAGACCGAACGGCGAGTGCACGACCCGGCGAGCGAACAGGAACAACAGGAACAGAACGGCGAGCGAATAGAAGAAGCCGGTCTTGCCGAACATGTCGAACGGGATCTCGCCGAAGATCGGCTGCATCTCGATACCCTGCAGGCCGTCGGTGCCGCCGGTGATGTTGGAGAAGCGTTCGGCCAGCGCCTCCAGCAACAACGCGATGCCGAGCGTCACCATCAGCCGCGTCAGATCGACGCCGCGGATCACCAGGAAGCTGGTGGCGAAGCCGAGCACCATCGCGACAAGGCCGGCGACAACAAGCGCAAGGACGGGTTCGTTGACGATCCCGTGCAGCGCAAGAAGCCCCGCCGCGTAGGCGCCGACGCCGAAGAAGGCCGCATGGCCGAGCGAGACGATGCCGGCGTAGCCGAGGATCAGATCGAGCGACATCGCAAACAGCGCCAGCCGCAGGATGTCCGTCATGATCAGGTAGCGCGAGGGAAATACGAAGCCGCAGGCCAGCACGATCAGCCAGAAAGCGGCCTCGCCATAGTGCCAGCGTGCCTGGCGCTGGGCGTGATAGCCGACGTCGGAGGAGGCGCTCATCGGCGACTCAACGCGCAGCCGTGCGGCCGAACAGACCGTTCGGGCGCCAGATCAGGATCACGATCATCATGGTGTAGATCACGAAAGGTCCCATCTTCGGGACGTAATATTTACCGGCGACGTCACCGATGCCAAGCAGCAGCGAGGCCAGAAACGGGCCGGTGATCGAGGACGAGCCGCCGACGGTGACCACGATTAGGAAGTAGATCATGAACTTCAGAGGGAAATACGGGTCGAGGCCGAGGATCTCGGCGCTGAGCGCGCCACCGAGACCGGCAAGCCCGCAACCGAAGGCAAACGTGAAGGCGAACACCTGCGGCACGTTGATGCCAAGGCCGCTCGCGGCGCGGGGATCGTCGACCGCGGCGCGCAGGCGGCTGCCGAACCGCGTCTTGGCCAGCACCATCTGGAGACCGATGGTGAGCAGCCCGCAGATCACGATGATCATCAGCCGGTAGCGGCCGATGCCAACGCCGAACAGGTCGAATTGACCCTGGAGCGCCGCCGGCAGGTTGATGAAGACCCGCGACGAACCCTGGATGTAATCGACGGCCGCGACCGACATGAACGTGAGGCCGATCGTGAACAGCACCTGGTCGAGATGGCTGCGCGCATAGAGGTGTCGGTACAGCGTGCGCTCGAGCACGATGCCGATCGCAGCGGAGGAGACGAAGGCGAGCGGCAATGCCGCGAAGAATGGCCAGCCCATCCGGTTGACCAGCACCATGCAGACATAGCCGCCGGCCATGGCGAAGGCGCCATGGGCGAGGTTGACGAAGTTCATCAAGCCGAGCGTGACCGCGAGCCCGCAAGCCAGCACGAACAGCAGCATGCCGTAGGCAACGCCATCGAACAGGTTGGTGAGGATTGAGGTCATTGAAGGCCGGAAGTTATCTCAGGTGTAGCCAGGGGTGTGCTGCGCTCCCTCTCCCGCTTGCGAGGGCTTTGCTTAATTGGCCGAGCGGGAGTGAGGCTCGATATGGGGTATTTTTTT